>JBAYCO010000422.1:0-4030 GCA_041668685.1 Victivallaceae bacterium
AATCTGAAAATTTAACATCTATACTGCAACCGAGTAGGCCGGCTTTCGATGAAAGCGGCAAAGAGCAACATTATACGGCCTGTCAACGTTTTATGCCGCCGGTCTCATCGAGACGCGGCGCTATCTGGAGCCGCAGTCAAGTTCAAGATAAAAGTTTAAAATCCAACCTAAAACAGTATAATTTACAGGAATAAACATCCGAACTTATTTTCCCGTTGCTGGTTATACTTTATTAGTCTGAAGGTTTAACAATTAACGTCATATGTTAAAAACGTTTAACGCATTATTTCTTTGAGAGGAATATTGTGTTTTTCGGCCAAGGCGGCGCAGTCGTCGAATTCTGGAGAACTGCATAGATCTTTGCCTTTATAAGAAGCTATTTTTACCCGGATTTTGCCGTAAGGGGTTTCTTTTTCCTCGATCCGGCGCTCCAGACAATGTCTGGTCACTTCATATTCGCGAACTCCAAAGCTGCTGGTTTCGGTCAGGATCAGTTCCAGCATTTTTTCCTTAACGCCGGATTCGCATAATACGCCGAGCAAAACGCCGGGGCGCTGTTTTTTCATATTTACCGGTTGCGTCCAGACATCCAGCGCCCCCGATTTCAAAAGTTTATTGAAGACGTAGCCAATCAATTCAGGAGTGGAATCGTCAATATTGGTTTCCAGAACCGTAAGTTTGCGTTTTTCCTGGCCTGTTTCATCGTCTTCATAGAGGCTGGCCCGCAGTAAATTCGGGCGTTTATTGAGTTTGCGGTACCCGAAACTGTCAGCGGACCTGACGACCCGTGCGTTATCGCCGATCTTCGCTTTGGGCAGGATCGCCAGCAGAGCAGCCCCGGTCGGGGTCAAGAGTTCAAATGGTTCGTCCGTCGGCGCGGAACGCAGTCCTAGTTTCAACATTTCCAGCGTCGCCGGAGCCGGCAGCGGATATGTCCCGTGCTGACATTCGAAAGTCCCGGTTCCGGTCGGCAGCGGGGAAACTGAAATCGCCTCGGCCCCAAGTTTATGAAAAGCCAGGCAGCAGCCGACAATGTCGACTATCGAATCCACCGCGCCGACTTCATGGAAATGTACTTCGTCGGCGGTCTTACCGTGGACTTTTCCTTCCGCTTCCGCCAAAGCCCCGAAAACTTTCAAACTCATATCCTTTACTTCGGACGGCAGGACACCGGCCTGAATAAGTTCCTTTATATCTTTGAAGGTACGCCCGTGATGATGGTCATGTTCATGATGATGATGTCCGTGATGATGGTGGTCCGCTATTTCCACTTCAGCCAGAATACCGTTATTGATACCGTGGGATTCACAGGGGCGGCTTTTTATGGTAAATTCATCCGGCAGCAGGTTTTTTAACTCGCCGTTAAGTTCCCCGATGTCCGCGCCAAGCCCAATCAGAGCTCCGAGAATCATATTTCCCGAAGCCCCGCCAACACTGTCAAATCGAATAATTTTCATCTTTTACTCTTTATCAGGATAAATTTCACTTCTTGTCCGCTCCGTCCGTATTCAAAACAATACACTGTATAAAAATAAAATCAATCTTAAATCACCCTTTTAAAAATCAGCAAGACGTATTATATTGTAATAGTTCATAATCAGAGAAAAGGAGAATTACGTATGACACAACTCACAGATAAAGATGTCGAAAAAATCCTCAGCCAGGCTCAAAAAGCGGCCGACAACGAAGTTTCCCTGTTGCGGGTAAACGCCGAAGGCGAACCGCAAACCGCCAAAATGCATATTATCGTAGTGAACCGTGACGGGAAAGAGATCGGCCGGACTTCCATGAAAGACGCCTGGACCGGAAGCCTCAGCATCGCCAAAGCAAAAGCTTTTACCGCCGCCGCGTTCAGCAGCAATGAAAACGCCCTATCAACCCGTACTATCGGCATATTGTCCCAACCTGGCGAACCGCTTTGGCAGATCGGCAACAGCAATACCGTTGAAGGCGGCATTATCGAGTTTCCCGGCGGGCTCCCATTGTATAAGGACGGCGAACTGGTCGGCGGCATAGGCGTCAGCGGCGACGGCGTGGATCAGGATGAAAACGTAGCCATCAGGGGCGCGGCGGGTTTTGAACCGCCTCCGGCAATCAAAGTCGATACGGTTACTTCTGGCGGCATTGATTATATCGGCCGTTAACTTGCTTTAAACAGGAAATTTTTTATCCCGGTAAATATCACCTGGGCGGCAATGGAAGCCAGCACCAGGCCGGTTATTTTGCTGAGTATGCAGATGCCGCGCTTACCGATTATCCTTTCAATACCGACAGACGCGGATAACAGGATACCAAGCACAACAACCGCAACAGTGATTCCCGCCAAATGCTCCATTTTCGCCGCCAGCTCGGCATTTTCACCGCCCATGACCAGCAAGGCTCCGATAGTTCCCGGCCCCAGCGTATAGGGAATTGCCAGCGGAACGACCGTTATATCCCCGTGTTTACCGTCCGGCAGTTCTCCGCCTTTATTTTTACCCAGCACCAGTTCTATAGCGCTAAGCATCAAAATGATACCGGTACCTATCCGGAAAGCGTCGATGGTAATTCCCATTGTCCCAAACGCCCAGTTGCCGCCGAAATAAATAAGCAGGCTGGAAATCCACACGGCGGCGGTCGCTTTATACACCACCACACGGCGCTCACGGGTTGACAAAGAGCGGGTCATGGCGATAAACATGGACAAAACAAAAAACGGAGTAAACAGGAAAAAAAGTTTTATAAAGACTCCGATAATATTGCTCAGCATTATAAAAACCCCCTTAAGCTTGACCGCTTATTTCACCATTACCTGGATAATGTTTTCCGCGTTCCCGATAGCCGCAACCAAATCCTTGTCGGGTTCTGTATCCAGGCGCAAGGTACAGGAAGCGGCCAGATCGCCTTCAAAAATAGTGTTTTCCATTTCTTCAACATTAATACCGGCGTCTTTAAGACGATCCAAAGCTCCGGCCAGGACTCCGACCCGGTTATAATGACGGATTACCAGATTCCTGACCGCTTTGGATTTCGCGCAGACATTAACCGCGTTCAAAGGTTTACCGGTTCGGCGATAGGAGTCCACGATCCGCACGACTTCATCGGCTATCGCCTCGGCCGCCTGTTCGGTTGAAGCCCCGATATGCGGAGTACCGGTAATCATCGCGGCAAAATCCGTCGCGGCAAAATCAGCTTCGCCGCCGGACGGTTCATTTTCAAAAACATCCGCGGCATAGCGGATATTCTTGTTTTTTATCGCATCCGCAACTGCGGCGCTATCAACAACTTCACCGCGTGCGGCATTGATCAGAACCGCTCCATCCTTCATTTTAGCCAGAAACTCAGCGTTAACAAGGTAGTTTGTCTCGGCGTTAGCCGCCAAATGAATACAGATCGCGTCGGCGTGTTCGGCAACCGCCAACGGCGAATCCGCCCGGCAAATACCCAACTCTTCGGCGCTTTCATCCGTCAAACTGCGCGACCAGGCAAGGACATTCATCTGCAAACCTTTAGCCCTTGCGGCAACTGCCTTTCCTATCGCGCCTAAACCGATAATTCCCAGAGTACGCCCTTTCAAACCGTTGGCTTTGCCGTATTCTTTTTTACACCAGCGGCCAGCCCTCAAATCGCAGGAGGCGTCCACTATGCGGCGGTCAGCGGCAATCAACAAGCCGATAGTAAGTTCGGCAACGGCATCCGTGTTTTTGCCGGGACAATTAGCCACATGAATAGCGCGCTCCCCGGCCGTCGTCAAATCAATAGTATTTACGCCCGCCCCGGCGCGTATGATAAGCGACAGCAACGGCGCCGCCGCAATAGTCGCGGCTGTAACCTTTGTCGAGCGCACGATCAGGATTTCCGCATCTTTTATGTGCTCCGGCAGGCTTTCGGCAGTCAAATCAGGCTCCATTCTTACCACAGCCCCCATTTTTTCCAGTTCGCACACCGCTTTGGATGACAATTTATCAGCTATTAGAATATTCATTATTCCTCCTTGCTTCAAAAGAAACCATTTAGTTTGTTTTAGCCTTTCGTATGGATTATAAGTCCT
>JBAYCO010000423.1:0-4018 GCA_041668685.1 Victivallaceae bacterium
AATAAATACCGCTCTCGCTAAGCGAGGTCGGCTAAAAATAAGCAAAGCGAATTTTTAGCCGACAGTGAGCGTGCGAGTACCCTCGTCGCGAGTTATGAGACCATCGTCTACTGTGATTGAAAAATAAATAATATTGCACAATTTTAAAATGCAACTTGAAAATTGTACCAATTTGTGCTATTCTCTTTTAGAAAATAAAAATTAAATCAGGTTTGTTATATGTTTACCAGAAAAATACAGCAGGAATTATCACAAGTTGCGGCAGAATACCCAGTAGTAACCATTATAGGCCCTCGGCAATCTGGGAAAACGACTCTGGCAAAGATGCAGTTTTCTGACTATTGCTATGCGAATCTTGAAATCCCTGAAATAAGAAAGTTGGCAACAGAAGATCCTAACGATTTTTTTTCACAGTATCCGGCTCCAGTGATAATTGATGAAATCCAGCGGGTTCCAGAGCTCCTTTCTTATTTACAGGCATTGTCTGACAACGCGACACAATCCGGACAATATATTTTGACAGGCAGCCATCAGGTGAGATTGCATGAAACGGTAAGTCAATCTCTGGCCGGACGTACTGCTCTTTTGAGTCTGTTGCCGTTGTCCATAGAAGAACTGAAAGATAACAACACGGTCGAAATTGACCGTGACAGCCTTATATATCGCGGATTTATGCCGCAAATTTATCAGAAAAACCTGAATCCAACCAGGCTTTACCGCAACTATTTCCAAACATATATCGAACGTGATGTCCGACAGATGATAAATGTGAAAAGCCTGATTGCCTTTGAAAATTTTATGCGACTGCTCGCCGGCAGGATTGGACAAGTCGTAAACCTGCATTCCATGGCCAGTGACATTGGGGTATCCAGTTCCACTCTCAAAGAATGGTTATCGGTTTTAGAGGCTTCTTTTGTCATATTCCGCCTGCCGCCATATTTTGAAAATTTCGGTAAACGGATTATTAAATCACCTAAAATATTCTTCACAGAAGTTGGTCTCGCTGCCTATTTACTGGGACTGGAAACGGCTGAACAAGTCAGTCGTGATCCCTTGCGCGGTAATTTGTTTGAAAACATGGTGGTAATTGAAGCCTTGAAAGCCAGGTTGAATACCGGAGCTGATCCCAATCTATTTTTCTTCCGGGACAGCAAGGGGTATGAAATAGACTTGATTTTTAAGAAAGGCCGACAATTAGTTCCGGTCGAAATAAAATCTGCAATGACTTTCAATAGCGGATTTGCAAAAAATATTGAAACGTTCAGTAAAATAGCGCCGAATGTTGAAACCGGCGCCGTTATTTACGCAGGAGAGCTTACTCCTAAAGTTTCGGGAAACAAATTTGTGCATTTTTCTAATACAGCCAGCGTCTTGACCTAAGCGTTACCAATGTAACATAGTTACCATAAACGTAAATAGAATTAGTAACTTTGCAACAATTAAAAACTTTGGGCAGAACTGCATTTCTTTTTCCTGTAGGATTTCTTGTTCGCTTTCCATTTCATGTTTTGGAGAACTGTCTATATACTCCTGTCGTGCGGCTATCAGATCGTGTCCGGTTAAGTAAAAAATTTCGATATAATACAGAGATTGCAATCAAGAATTATTCAATATACGTTATGGGACACCCCGGTAAGGTTTTGATTCTGTATTCAATGCTTGAGGATGGCAGTAATTTATCAGTAATTTATTTTGCCAATTCTATTGCGTATTTTGAAAGACTAAAAAGTATTTTCAAGTAAGAGCTGGAGCCAATGAGCGGAATCGAACCGCTGACCTATTCATTACGAGTGAATTGCTCTACCGACTGAGCTACATTGGCAACCTGCCTTAGTTTAACCGCATTTTCCGGAATATCAAGCAGCATTTGTATTATATTTTTTCAATTTTGCGTGAGCTTGGGACCGTAAACCGTGGGCCGTGTTACGTGTGATGCAAAATAAGTAAAAGTATAAATCAGAATGATTCTGTTAGAAAATATGCAGTATACTGCGACTTTTGACTTCCCGCATCCAATGTCTCACGGCTCACAATTTTTTTCGTGTTAATTTGTGTGTTTCGTGGATAAAACTTGACATTTTGATTTTTGGGAATTATCTTATTATTTGTAATTAACTGGAGATTGCTTATAAGTTCATGAGATATTCAAACATTTTATAATGAAGCCGATGCGGCTTCCAATAGCGTTTTAACCGAAAACTGTCAATTTTCCCAGAGGAACGCAATTTGGAAGAATCGTGTCCGCATTGAATATTTTATATTTTTTGCGGACGCGCCTTTCATTCCCTCTAAGGTCCTTGACAGTACCACGGTTGAGTTTGAGATGGTGCGTCCTTTTTTATTGCTGTCATTTCACACAATAGCGCTTTCATATAGGTAAAATTAATAATTCGCAGATTCGAAGATCTATATCGATATCCAAGTTGCCGGGTGCATGGCCGCAATTAACTACAAGATTACGCATTTTCTCCTCCAGGCCGTGCACCCGGTTTTTATGCCCCGCAACTCTTACCGCGTCTACGGCCTGCGTCTCACGTATAAATTTTTCGATTTTGGAGTTTGTTTGTTGGGTTGTTCGGGGTATATTATGCGGCAAAAGTGCACTTTAATCCGAAATTTTTATATATGTCAAGTATTGCTAATGATATCATACTGGTAATTCTCGCCGGGCTGCTTGGGGGAATTGCCGCCAATTGTTTTCGCCAGCCGTTGATAATAGGTTATTTGCTGGCCGGTATTTTTATCGGGCCGTTTACTCCCGGTATTACGGTTTCCGGCCCTGACTCCATCGGAATGCTGGCGGATATCGGGGCGGCGCTGCTGCTGTTTACTTTGGGGCTGGAGTTCCCGCTCAAGACCCTTAAACCGATCCGCCGGATCGCGCTTTGGGGGACTTTGGAGCAGGTTATAGTTACTTTTGTTGTGGCGAGCGTCATGTGTTACTGGCTCAACGGGTACATGTTTACGCCGGCGTTATGGTTCGGGACGGCCATGCTTTCTTCGAGTACCGCGGTGATTTTGAAGACTCTCTCCAACCGCAATCTGGAAAAAACGCTTTCCGGCCGGATAATGCTGGGGATGTCTATCGTACAGGATTTGATGGTAATCCCGTTGATGATCATCATTATGAACTGGAGCAAGGGCGGCGGCAGTTGGTTCGCGCCGTTTCAGCCGATTTTAATTGCGCTTGCTTTTATTCTGATAATGTGGTTTATCGGGTCGCGGCTGTGCAGTTATTTTTTTGCGGAGATTGCGCAGATAGGCCCCCGCGAACTTTTTTTGATGTTTACCCTGGTGGTCGGGTTGGGAGTAGGTTATCTGACCCAGAAGGCCGGGCTGTCGTATGCTTTCGGGGCGTTCGTCACGGGCATGGTGATCAGCGAATCGGAGTATTCCCACAAGGTAATTAATGATCTGATTCCTTTACGGGACATTTTCGGTCTGGTGTTTTTCGTTTCGGTCGGGATGCTGCTTGAAATCGAGTTTGTGGCGACGTACTGGCATGCGATTTTGGTGGTTGTTCTGTCCGTAACTTTTATTCGCGGCACTATTTTAGGGATAATCTCCTATGGTTTCGGGTACCGGCGGATTGTTCCGCTTGCCCTGGCGCTTGGGATGCTGCCGGTTTCCGAGATGGCTTTCGTGCTGGTTCGCATGGGCAAGCAGTCCGGCGCAATCGGCTCTTTTATGTACAATTTTATTTTATCGGTAACGGTGGTTTCAATGTTGCTCGGTCCCTTTATAGCCGGTTTTACGGCTCCGCTGTACCGGCTCTGCCAGGCGCTGTTTTTCCGCCGCCGTCCGCTTGAAGCCGATAATTTCGACCCGAATGAAGAGTCTTTTCATCCGGTAATCATTGCCGGGAACAATTATATCGAGCTTTTGAGCGCGACGCTGGTCGCCTATAAATTCAACATAGTGATCGTCACCCCTGACCACCAGGCGTTCACTTATTTGCGCCAACGCGGAATCCCGGTGATCTACGGGATGCCGGACCAGCCTGACATTCTGGCAAAAT
>JBAYCO010000424.1:0-4010 GCA_041668685.1 Victivallaceae bacterium
GCCGTTTTTCGCTTTACGGTTGATGATGGTCTCGGCGATTCCGTAACTTTTCTCACACACTACCGTGGTTGGTTCCGCACCGTTGACCTTGACAGTGCCGGACGCTTTGTCTTCCCGCCAGAACCCCTGGCCAGATTCCCGGCAGATTATCGTCTGGTCGTTTTGTACTTGGAGCGTATGGGAAATGTTGTCACCCAGTAACGCACCTTTCCCTCCACCGAATTTTCCCTCCCTCATCCTGATGCTGTTGCAGACAATGGGAGCTTCATGGTTGCAATTCAGAGTAGTTGAGTGGTTGTATGCCGGACAAGTTGCGGCAGCGGCTTGTCCAGTCTCAATGCAAAGTGTATCAGTTGCCAACGCATTCAGCGGTTGCCCGTTTTCGTCGACGAAGGTGTGCTGCTGTTCTTTGCCGCTGACTCCTCCAGGGCTTGCCGTAAGATTGCGGGCAATTCCCGCCCCCGCTTTGCGCTCCGGCGGAGTATCCCCTGACAGGCGGCCGGGCTCAAAAAGTACCGCCGCGGCACGTTCCCAACCATCAATATTTCCGATAAGGAAGATACGCCTTCGTCTTTGAGGGACAGCCCGCGGATATTGTTCCACTCGCACAAATTGAGCGTCCAGAGTTCGCCACGCCAGCCCGTAGCCTCCGGGCGCCGGGGTGACGATGCCGGAGTTTCGCCATCTTCGCACCGATTTTCCCTTGCTCTTTCCGACAATTGGAACTTCGACTTCCCAGCCGCAGAGCAACGACAGCACGGCGGCAAAATCCGTTCCCCGGTTACTTGATAAAACGCCGGGGACTGTTTCCCAGATGAGCCACCTGACTCCAAGGCGGTAAGCCAATCGGATAAATTCCAGTGTAAGATTGCCGCGAGGGTCGGCCATTCCTTTGCGCAAGCCAGCGTAGCTGAACGCGACACACGGGGTACCCCCGACAAGCAAGTCGATTTCTCCGTCATAATCCTCCTTTTCTATTTTCGTGAAGTCCCCCAGATTCGGGATAGTCCCGCCTTCCGGGAACGTTGCGATTTTCTTTTGCCACAGCTCGCGCTGCTTCTTTTCTTTTTCCGTGTCCGCCTCATCCGGTTCCAGCACGCGCTTCGGCTTCGTAGCCCCGAATTTCTGCATCAATACCGCGCACGGAAACGGCTCGACTTCGGCAAAGAACGCCGGTTGCCAGCCCAGCGGTTCCCAGGCTAAAGTCGCGGCTTCGACGCCGCTGCATATGCTTCCGTACCGCATTATTTCAGCTTCCCTTTTTTCTTCAGGCGAATAATGCCGTCGGCCATGATTTTTACCGCGTCATCCAGATTGCCGCTTTCAGTTTTTTTCGCATCCATATCGCGCTCCTTTTTTCGGGCAGAGTTCTGCCCCTCCCTATATATCTTTTGCAAAAACGATGTGTTTTGGCGGGAAAAAAGGGTACGGGAAACGATCTTTTACCGAAATTTCTCGTGCTCGCTTTTTAAAAAAGCTTCCTTCGAGGTGCGGAGGGAGTCAGAATTTTTCGGCGGTTCGACACGGATGGACTGAATTATTGGCTTTGAACCGCCGGAAAAACTAATTATATTAGGGTGTGTTCTCTTATTCCATTATATAAAGGGAACGAATGCAGTGAATATCGGTTGACAAATCTTCAGCATTACAGTATATTCCTTAAGCATATAGAAAGGAAAATTTAATATGACCGTTAAAGAATCAGAAAAAGTTGTAAAAGAAATGAAAGCGTTTACCAAAAAGGTTACCGCTTCCAAAGCAAAAGCCCGTAAATTTTTGATTGATGCGGGGATCTGCACTTCAAAGGGTAATTTGACAAAAGCTTATCGTTAGTTTATGTATTCAGTTCTTCCCAGCTTTATCCTTGGCTTCCATGGCTGCGACAAGAATGTTGGTGAAAGCGTACTTGCCGGGAAATCAAGACTTCAACCAAGTGAAAACAGTTACGACTGGCTTGGGCACGGTATGTATTTTTGGGAAAATAATCCGCAACGCGCTTTGGAATACGCAGAGTTCCTCAAACACAACCCGAAACGAAATAAAGGAAAAATAGAAACTCCTTTTGTAATCGGCGCGATTATCGATCTGGGGCGCTGCCTTAATCTTACAGAATCAAAATCTATTGGAATACTCAAACAGGGTTACGAATTACTTACAGCATCAAGCAAAATAGCGGAAATTCCCTTGCCTCAGAATAAAGGCTTGCTCAGAAATCTCGACTGCGCCGTAATTAATATGATTCACGAATTTTACAAGAAAGAAAGCAAGCCCCCGTTTGATTCAGTAAGAGGCCTCTTTCTTGAAGGAGAAAAAGTCTATGAGGGGGCGGGATTTTTCAAGGAAACCCATATTCAGATATGCGTTCGGAATCCGAACTGCATCAAAGGATATTTCAGGGTCATCGAACCGGACTTCAATTTCCCCATACCTTAAATTATTATACTTTTCGAGGCAAAAGCACCATTTGGCGCTATTTGCATTTACCGTAACAAGTCGTTACGGTATCCGTAGATTGCCATATCTGTGGCAATTGATTAGTTCAATCTTTTTCTGGACATCGACGGAGTCATAATTTTTCGTTGCCCGGACATAGACGGGCTGAATTGGCCGCGCTGATATGATCCCAGATCGATGCGTTTGCGCGGTTTAAGCGCTTTCCCGGAATTACCGAATTCCGGCAGCGCCGCTCCCAACATCGAAGCTGTGACCGCGCAGCCGACCAGGCAGTCGAGCCAGTGATTATCTGAAGCGTCCGGGCGAAGTTTCCATTCGTCAACTTTGCGTCCCCGGCCTTCGGTGCGTACCCGGTACTCGGCGGTCAGGTGTTCAGCCAGAAGCTGATGGATAGCCGGTTGATTTCCGAATAAGGAAAGGCAGCCTTTATCACCCATGGGCACCGCGAACCTGGCATGAATGAAACTTTTCCAGTAATTGGCGTCGAACAAGGCATGCCTGACCGCCCGTTTTCCCCGGACGTTCGGGATCATCCAGTTGTGGCCGACCCGGTCGCCGGGTTGTTTGCGATATTCATTCATCGGTTTGGAACCGGCCCCTATATAACGTCCGTGGCTGGGCAGCAGTACCGCCGCATGTGTGTTTTGGCGGCAGAACTGATATATAACGTCGGTAGTCTGTCCCCAGTTGGCGTCGATCAGGCAGCGGTCAACTTTCATCATCGCTCCGTCATCGCGCGGCCATTCCCGGCTTAAAAGTTCATCGGTCAGCGCCTCCAGTCCGGCATAGACCGAACCTTCCAGCCCGGAACCCGGCGCGGCGCCCTGCAAAGTCGGATGCGCATCCCGCAGTAGGAAATATCTGCGGTTCTGTTCGGGGTAAACGCCATAATCCACCACATATCCCGAAAAACACTCCTCCCAGGCGGCCACCAGGTAATACAGCAACTCTTTCTGAACGTCGATAAACAGCGTCAGGAAAGTCGCCCCGACCGGGATTACGCCACGTTTCATATTGTTGAGCTTGGCGGCAATTTCGGCCGCCGTCATGATCGCGTCCTCGTTCAAATCATCCGACATCGGCTCGTTCTGATATTCGGCGAAAAACGCCGCCTCATCCTGGAACTTCAGGTTCATCGCGTGCTGGATCGCGCTCAATTCGTCATAGTTGTAGCGGTCTTCCCAGGAAACGATGGCCCCTTTGTCCATTTCCTCCCGATGTTCCCGGTAGAACTCCGTGGCGTCCGAAAAGTCGCCTTTTTCACGGAGGCAGTCCGAGCGGATATCGGCATACTTTTCCCACAGTTTTTGATTCTCCGGGAATTTGTAGACCATTTTCGTGCGTTCACCGTTCCAGTCGGGATGGGTTTTCTTATCCAGTATCTGGTCGGCCATATCGCCCGGCCTGATTACCGTACACGGCATAATCCCGGATATCTTTTGCCCCGGCCCCGCCAGCCCCAGCACATCGCCGGAAAGTACCCGCACCCGTTTCCGGGTCTGTTCATGGGAACTGGCCGACTCCGAAGTCTGCGGGTCGTCGATAATGACCAGGGA
>JBAYCO010000425.1:0-3981 GCA_041668685.1 Victivallaceae bacterium
ATATTCGCCAGTAAAATTCCGGAAATGATGGCGCAACGTGAATTCGCTATTTGCGCAGCTTTGCTTGCCGATATAAAAGCCAACTGTAAATGATCGTTTCAAGTAGGCCGGCTTTCGATGAAAGCGGCAAAGAGCAACACTATACAGCCTGTCAATGTTGCACGTCGCCGGTCTCATCGAGACGCGGCGCTACTAAATCCTGTTTATCCTGTCCAAATAACAAATTCCTATACCATCGAGTTGTGACTTCTTACTACAAACACGATTCACAAAATTTGGGACATTAGCAAAAAATTACTTGTGCCTGTCGTTTTTGATGCTATCTTTACAACTCGTGACAACAAATTTCGGATTATAATAGTGAACTGTACATATCAAATATATACTGCCGCGCTGATTATCTGCGGCGCCGTATCGCTGGTTATCGCGCTATGGGCCGGACACATGAACGCCAAACGTCTCCCGAAATGGGAAAAACTGCCCAGGAACAGAAATATCGGAGTCGTACTGGCTTTTCTATGTTTGTTGTGGTGCGTTCCCCAGGCAAAACCAATTGTCTGGGAATGGCTGCTTGCCTGGCTGTATCCCCTGGTATTGGTTTTCACGGTCTTAAGTTTCCTGTTTCTGGATTATCTTTTTTCACGCGCCCTGGGCGGTTTTTTCATTCTCCTGACTTACTATTTCGTTCATGAGGCATTCACGTTTCACACTCCGCTGACGGCTTTACTGGCGGTAAGCTGCTGGGC
This sequence comes from Victivallaceae bacterium, assembly GCA_041668685.1. Classification (GTDB taxonomy): domain Bacteria; phylum Verrucomicrobiota; class Lentisphaeria; order Victivallales; family Victivallaceae; genus JAHOYW01. The sequence continues at coordinate 747 of JBAYCO010000425.1, forward strand.
GCTCGGCATCGCGGGATTGTTTTTTTCAGGCAAGCCCCACCTGCTGCGCGACTTTATCCGGAAAATCGCGGGGTCTGTACGCATTCGTTACATCACCTGTTTTTATTTCGTTTTTTTCGGCGTATTATGCCTGACGCTCGGCATTATCCACGCAACCCGGAGTTAAACAATGCTTCCTTTTGACCCGGAGAGTCTCTGCCGGCAATGCAACGTTCCGGATCCGGCCGATTTCGTTTCCAGATCGGCCAGGCTTTACGAATTGCTGAACGCCGCCAACCGCAAAACCAATTTGACCCGGATCCAGTCGGAAAACGACTACTGGATAAAACATGTCGCTGATTCCCTCCTGATCGCCGAATATTTTCCCAAGCTGGCCAGTGAAGCCCTCCGGATTGCCGACATCGGCTGCGGCGCCGGTTTCCCGTCCCTGATCCTGGCTGCGGCATTTCCGGCTTTGCGGATAACCGCCATCGATTCGATCGGCAAAAAGACCAATTTTGTCAAAGACGCGGCGGCAGCGCTGGAACTGGCCAACATCGAAGTAATTACGGGGCGCGCCAGGGAACTCAACCGGCAGGCCGATTACATTAGGCGCTTCGACGTCGTTACCGCACGGGCGGTAAGCGATCTGCGCTCCCTGTTCAGGGAAAGTAGAAACTTTGTCAAGCCTGACGGGCAATTCATTTTTTTCAAAACCCCTGAACAAGCGGCAAAAGAGCTTCCCGAAGCCCAAAACGATGCCCGGAAATATGCCGTCAGGCGGGCTCAGACGGAAATTTTTTCCCTTCCCGGCGACTCCGGCAGACGTCTTTTCGTCTATTCGTATAAATGCTTAAATTCTTCTTAAGTTTCGTTATAGGACTTTCATTTTTCGCGATTTAAGTGTATAATAGTAGTATAGACATAACTATCAAGGTCAAATGAATATGCAATATGAATTCAAGAAAAATGAAGATACCAACATGCGGGTACTCGTCTGTCCCAACTGTAACGAGGACCTGGTATATGCTGATATCGAAATTTTTCGGATGTGTCCTTTCTGCAACAAACCTTTACAGCAGACCGGGGAGCTTGAAGATTTCATTCTGGAACCTATAGTTCAAAGCTGGGTAGCAAAATGTACTGAACAGTATCCTTCCAAGAACATCATACATTTTTAAATATATGGTGGTCCTTAGAAAAAATCTTCTATTTATAATAACTCCTGATTTTTATTTTCCAGAACAATAAGTTGAAATATAGTATATTCCTGAAGGCTTAAAAGTATGCAGTAAATATTTCCGGTCATTAAGGCCGGTTAATATAACATAAGGAGGTAAAACAAAAGAAAAAGTGGTATTTTCGGCCGTCGGCATCTGATAAAACCAGATGATTGCTTCCGGAATATTTTTATTTTTGAATATTTCTTGCTTTTATTCTCAAATATAAGATGCCTTTTGCTGTTAAATATTTTCTTAATAACAATTTATAAAAACAATGCATATTTTTAAACAAACGCTGATAGGCGTTGCTCTTTTCAGGATTAAGCAAGTCCTGAATAGTGTTTTTTTCGAAAAAATAAACTGAGATTTTTTTCAAAAAAAGCTGGCTTTTAAGTAAAAGCTTAAGTATAGTTACTTGGTATCGAAAAATTAAAGCTAGCTGAGGAATATAAATGACTTCAGTACCATTAAAATTGAAATTGGGCAAGTTAATAAAAAGTGGTTTGCAGGCTGCCGGCTTAAGGCAACTTGACTTGGCTCAGCATCTGCAGATTTCCACCTCGGCGGTATCCCAGATGCTTAACGGCAAAACAGCTCCGGCTGCGACCCATTTGGACAAGATATTCCAGTTATTAAATTGTAGTCGCAATCAAGTTTTCATAATGCGTGACCTGCTGGCGCGAATCCGTTCCGGTATGCATGAACTGCGTTCCCCGGTAAATGAATTTCTCAGGAACGCCAGAAAAGAACGCGGCTTATCCCTGGCGAAACTCGCCAGCCAGACGAAGCTCCCGGTCGCCGAGCTGAGGATTCTGGAAACATGCTCTACAGTAACTCCCTCCAACGAGCAAATAATGGCGCTGGCGGAAGTTCTGGAATTCAACGACGACGATATGCAGCAGTTGTTGAACGATCTCCCGGCCCATGCCGGCGGCGTTAGAGAGGAAGTGCAGGAACAGTTTGCCAATTACGGCAACGTCAGCAAATATCCTCCCCAAATCCCAGTGGTTTCAATTGAAAACATGCTGAAATTCAACCCGGCCCTGGAAGATATCAAAAATTTTGTCTGGCGCAATTACGACCAGGTAATTTCCAGTCTCCCGGTAGACGAGTCCGCAAACAACGAAGATGTTTTTGCGATTGTTGATTCCGGTGACAATTTCAATCCTCCGATTCCGGGCACCGTAAGCTTGGTGGTCGCACTCAAAAATTTTCCGGAAACAAATGATATCGTAATTGTAAAAAGCAAAAGCAGTGATAAATTACAGCTCAAAAGGTTTGTCACTGAAGGGAATGCAGTATCCCTGAAGCCTTTTATCGGCGCTATCGGCGGTCAGGATTCAAAATCCGTTAACATCGAATGGGTCCGGAAAGTATTAAAGGTGGTTATGAGCAACTTGTAAGTCCCTTTCACATTGACAAACCGTCAAAACAATAAAGGGGGCTTTCATGGAAGCTGATATAATCGCATTATTTGCCGTAACTAATTTCTCAAAATTCGGGAAACGCCTGGAATCTCTGCGCAAGAGTAAAAATCTCACCCAGAACAAATTGTGCCTCAAAAGCGGTGTTTCAAAAAATTCCATCTCCGCTTACGAATGCCACAAGCGCGCTCCCCAGAAAAATACGGTTAAAAAGCTCGCCAGAGGCCTGAATGTGAACAGCTCGGTACTTGAAGACCATATTGAATTTTTTGAAAAGGCCCCGGAGTACCTCTGCAATTTCAATCCGGAAACGGGAGAATTCAACCTTTTCAGAGAGGAATAAAGAATTCTTATGGCGGACGCAAAGAACAGCAAGCCAGGAAAAGATCCCGATTCCACAAAAACCGGGAACTCATGCGGTTTCTCGCTCGGCTGCCTGGTTATCGTCATTGCCGTAAGCGCGGTAGTATTCTTTCTGTTTATAAAGCCGGCGCTTGAAAACGCCGGTTATTCCCATGAAGACCTTATAGATAAAGTCCTCGACCTCAAAGAAAAAGCCGGTGACGCCATAAGCCGCGGCAAGGAAAAATATGAGGACGCAAAAAACGG
>JBAYCO010000426.1:0-3967 GCA_041668685.1 Victivallaceae bacterium
GCGCAATTCCGCTTGCCGTTTTACCCGGACAGCGGACGCATAATTACACCCCGGCCACCAAAATGCTCATTTTCCGGCTGTTTCTGATGTTCAAATTCCGGCCATTTCTCGTGCGCGTCCACATCCGGGAAGAAGCCATGGCGAAAGGCGCTGACGTCGCGGTCATATACTGGTTCGATTCCCGTTTTACGGATGCGGGAAACCACACAAAAGAGTGTTCAGCACATTGTTGTTGCCACGACCATGACCAGTATAAATACAAGCAATTGGTAAAAATCGCGCTCCTGAAAAGAAAATGAGGTAAAGTTATTTTATTGCAACTCTGCAATTACAGTAAATTTTGCTGTAATTAAAGATTTCTCAAACTTCGATAAGTTCACATTTGTTTTCAATATTCACGGATTTTGATACAGGCTTTACTAAATCTATTCGCTCAATAATATCATCAGTATGCTGAGAAGCCTTTTTCATAATATCTAGTAACACATCTGCTTGAAATCTTGTGATTTCTTCTACAATCAGGTCATCATCATTACATTCTCTTGCTAATTTGGTAAGTTCTTTTAAATGATTATCAATTTGAGTTACACAGTTTATCAGAGCGGCTGCACGGCTGTGAAATGGAGAAGCAATATGCACTCCGAGTCCGCTACCTATGGCATTACAGTACTTGGCTAATTCACCAAGTTTCACATCTTCATCCTTTTTATTTTCAAACCTGCAAACAGTGGAAGTATCACATTGCCAGATTTTAGCAATATCAGTTTGGCTCTTTCCCAATTTAATTCGTTGTTTTACTAATTCATGAATCAATTGAGTTTCTTCTACTTCTTTTTGGACATCTCTGGTAAAGTCAGGGGATTCAAAAACGTCATTTACCATATCAGTTACTGATTTATAATTTCCCATTTTTCTAACTCCAATATTTTATGCCAATATTTTATTAGCTTTTTCATGTGAACTTTTTATATCTAATGGCTGAGTGTTTTTATCTCCTAACTCCAAAAGATAAACTATTTTTTGTTCCTCTTCAATACAAATATAAAGCCTTGTTTCATGAGCATTAGGGCGTTTTTTGTTGGCTATTCTATAAACATGGCCCTTCTCATTTTTAAGATAAGAACGATTTTGAAGCACTTGTCTAAAACTAATTCCACTGTTTAAAAAATCTATTAAGTCTAACAAGTTGGCAAAGACGCTTGCTGTATCTTCTTTATGATTTTTTTGATATTTTTTAAATTTGTTTTTTACTATATTATTATCGTTAATACACCAAGTAGCCACACGCTTTACCTCGTCATTATCCAACAATTGCAATATCTACAATGAATATAATCCTGATTTGCAAAATTTGCAAATATTTTTAAATGTTTTGCATTATTTTATCAGAAAGCCAAATAGCGCCATATAAGCAAACATATACATTAATATACAAACAAATGTCAACCATCTTTAAATTTCTAATGTTAAGTTTTATGGATGAATGAATAAAATTTATGAATATCATAGTTAATGTTTAAGCACCATGTAAAGGTAACTTAAAGTATTGTCGCTATTAGATGTCAAAAATTTAAGAATCCATCACAGTTATTATCCCTGTCACATAAAATATTTGAACTAATTAACTGATAATTACTTATCGAAACTCCAGAAATGGCGCATCAGGCCGTGCATACCATACCGTTTGACGTAATCGCGGATGAACCGGTACCCATCACCATAGATTTTGCTGGGGTTGCTTTCCATACGTTTGTTCAGGTATTCCCGGCCGTAAATTTCATTGACGCGGGAAGCGAAATATTCCGCCCAACCTTCTTTTACCTTTAAATCCTTGATTTTCGGGTAATTTTCCTGCATCCAGTCATGTCCGAGCTCGTGCGCGCAAACTTCAACGAATTTCCATTCAGGCAAACCGTTCAGGATTAATATCGAATAACGGTTATTGGTCTTTTTCACCTCGGTTTTTTCCTGATGTCCTTTCAGCAGGGAATAAGTTTTTTCCGTCTTGGTTTTTACGGTATAGGTATATTTATACAATCCCATTTCCATGCCCGGCTCATAATTGGCGGAAGCTTTTTTCAGGGTATTCAGGTCCACCAGGCGGAGGTGTATCCGGTGTTTTGTCGACCAGTTCAGGTCTTTAGCTATTCTTGACCTTATTTCGTCAAATAATTTTTTGGCTTCGTCTTCGGAAAAGATTGCGGTTTTACCGCAGTTTGCGCCCAGGAAACGCCCGTCTTTCAGGTAGGTTCCGGAAGCGGCCGGAAGTCCGCAGACAAAACATTTCGGGAGGGCTCCGCAATGTTCACAGTATACTTTATCGCCTTCCGGGGTTTTAATTACTATTCCCTGCCGAAAAGGTTTACCGCACAAAGCGCATTTAGGCAGGGTTGTTTCCAGGCATTTTTTAGAACAGTAGTATTTATCGTCTTTTTTGTAAGCTCCTTTCGTACAGCGCTTACCGCAAACGGCGCAAATCGGCTTGGTCTGGTCAAAGCATTTTTGACTGCAAAATACTTTGCCGTCAGCCTTCAAATACCTGCCTTTAATCTTCTTGCCGCAGACAGAACAACGTAAAGTCGCGGCCGCAACCTGAAAAACAAACAACACGCTCAAAAAGATGAATAAAAATTTCCGCATAGCGTTCCTTAAGGCTGAATTATTTTTCGTCAGTTAAAATCCTGCAGCCAATCGACAGGAGTTTTTCCACAACATTTTCATATCCCCTGTAGATCACGTCGGCGGAATTGATCACGCTTTTGCCTTCCGCGCACATGGCGGCGATCAGCATCGCCATTCCGGCGCGAATATCGGGGCTGGACATTTGCAGGCCGTGAAGCTTGCACGGACCGTTTATAACGACGCGGTGCGGGTCGCAAACAATTGCTTTAGCGCCCATGCTCATCAGACGGTCAACAAAATAAATCCGGCTTTCAAACATTTTTTCAAAAAACAGAACCGAACCTTTCGCCTGGGTCGCCAATACTATTGCGACGCTCATCAGATCCGACGGGAACTGCGGCCAGGGGCCGTCCGAAATAACCGGGCAATGCCCGTCAAAATCATCAATAACCTTAAGTTTTTGTTTCGCGGGAAGATAAATATGATCGGGATGCAGTTCTATATCAACCCCCAGGCGCTCCAGAACGCGCCGCGTCATCCAGTAATGCCGCGGAACCGTTCCCTTTAAAGTCAATTCACCGCCGCAAACCGCTCCCAGCACCAGAAAACTCCCGGCTTCAGTGTGGTCGCTGACAATCCGGTGGTCCGCGCCGTGCAGTTTTTCTACGCCGTTAATTATGATCGTATTGCTGCCGAGCCCGCTTATATCGGCGCCCATTTCATTCAAGAGTTCCGCCAGGTCGGTTACGTGCGGCTCCGACGCGGCATTGCGGATAACGGTCACACCATCGGCTGTTACCGCCGCCATCATGACTTGCTCGGTCGCGGTTACGCTGGCTTCGTCCAGGAACATTTCACAACCTCCAAGGCGTTTTCCGGCAGTGAATATGTATTCGTGATTGGTTTCCACTTTTATACCGAGTTTACGCAGGCCGTAAAAATGCCCGTCAAGACGGCGGCGGCCGATAACGTCTCCGCCCGGCGGCGATATAACCGCTTTGCCGCAGCGTATCGCCAGCGGCCCGGCAAAAAGAATTGAAGTCCTTACCCTTGAACAGAGTTTTTCGCTTATCGTCGGTCCGGAAAAGTTTTTCGCCTCTATTTCTATGACATTACGGTCGAAGCTGACCTCCACTCCAAGGCTCTCAAGAATTTCCAGCATGACCCGGACGTCAAGGATATTAGGCGCATTGCGCAGTATGACTTTTTCATCGGTGAGCAACGCGGCGGCAATCATGGGCAAAACCGCGTTCTTGTTGCCGCTTACCGTTATTTCCCCCTTAATCGGGGCCCTGCCTTCGACGTATAAAGAATTCATTTTTTCCCTTAATCAGTTACCAGTTAC
>JBAYCO010000427.1:0-3967 GCA_041668685.1 Victivallaceae bacterium
ATTATCGAAAGCGGCAAACACAACCCCCAAGTCAGGAAAAGTAGACAAGAACTGCGGCAAAATTCAATTTTTCCCTGTTCCCGCAAATGATTATGCCGCGGCATTTGCAAAAAGTGTTGATGAGGTATAAATTTTAATACTTTTATGAGAAATCACCAACACAAGGAATAGACAATGAATTCGTTCAAATACATTAAATTGCTTATTATTGGTCTGGTATCAGCGGTTTGTATTAATTCAAACGCATTTGATTTTTTCCGGATATTCAAAGGAGAAGGTTACAAAGTCGATTACACTGTTTTTCAAATCGGGGTTGTCGCCAACTTATTTGATACCGATAACGTTTACGGTCTGGCGTTGGCTTTTCCCGTTTCCTCAAATAAAAACAATTATGGTCTGGCGACCGGTATTTGGGGCAGATCCGCGGATCATCGCGGAATTCAATTCAATGCGGTTAATCTGGCTCGCGAATTGAACGGTCTTCAAGTCGGTCTGGTCGGTGTCATTAACGCGCCCGAAGAAGAAGAGTCTATGGGTATTCAGGTAAACGTGCTTTACAATTTATCGGAAACATTATTCGGGATTCAAACCGGGCTGGTTAACCAGAGCGGAAGGCTGAACGGAACGCAATTGGGACTTGTCAATGTCGCCGACCAGGGAATACAGTTTGGTCTCGTGAACGTTTTTAATTCCCGGAGAACGCTTGAAGGAATAGATTCTTACCAGTCTGACGCCCAGGTGCAAGTAGGCCTATACAATCATTCGGCAAGTCAATACTCTTTCCAGTTCGGGGTTCTGAACTACAATAAAAACAGTTTAATACCGTATTTCCCCATATTTAATTTTTCTACGGAATAGGCCGAGCTTAGGCCTGTTACTGGCGGAACAGTCTGCCCAGCCAGGAATTTATCTTTTCACGCTGTCGCTGGAACAGAGCGTACAAGGGCGGAATAAATACAATTCCGATGAGCGTTGCCGCGATCATTCCCCAGAAAGTAGTCATCCCGATTGAACGCCGGCTTCCGGCTCCGGCGCCGGATGCGATCACCATCGGGAACACCCCGATAATGAACGAATACGCAGTCATCAACACTGCGCGGTAACGGGTTTTGGCCCCGGAGAGGGCGGATTCCTCGATTGATTCGCCGGCCTCGCGTTTCTGTTTGGCGAATTCCACAATCAGGATTGCGTTTTTACTTGCCAGCGCGACCAGCATGATCAGGCCCAACTGGGCGTAAATGCTCAACGGCATGTTGAATATTTTGAGTCCTGCCATGGCGCCGAGCATTGCTATTCCGACTGAAAGAATTACAGAACAAGGTACGGTCCAGCTTTCATACAAGGCAACCAGGAAAAGATAAGCGAACAACAGCGTAACCCCCATTAAAACGATGATTTTTCCTTCATTCTGGCGTTCCTGATAACTCATGTCCACCCAAGCTACACGATAGCCGGACAAATCCTTGTCGACCATTTCCTGTATTTTCCGCATCAGTACTCCGCTGCTTACTCCAGGTGCGGCCATGGCGTTAACTTTTGCCGCCATGAACTGGTTAAACCGTTCCAACTGGCGCGGGCCGGTGATGTATTTTAGCGTGGAGATCGCGCTTAAAGGAACCATTTTGCCGTTGTTGCTCATGATCAATATCTGTTCGATATCGTTGATGTTGTCGCGACTGATGGCATCTGACTGCATTTTGACTTTATAAGCATAGCCGTAAAGGTTGAAGTCATTGATATAATAGGAAGCCAGTTTGCTCTGTAATGACGAGAATACCCGGCTGACCGGAACTCCGAGCGCTTCCGCTTTATTGCGGTTGAGGTCAAGGTAAAGCTGCGGGGTATCGGCGTCAAAGGTGCTGAATGCGTACATACATTCCGGCATTTGCATATTGGCTTTCATTAATACTGTCCGCAAGGCTGAAGCCAGTTCCTGCGGCGTTTGTCCGCTTGTGGCCTGAAGCATGAAAGTAACTCCGCCAGTAGCTCCCAGCCCCATAATTGCCGGAGGAATGAAGGAATTTATATTGGCTTCGACAATGTTGTTACAGACGGCCTGTGCCTGATTGCGGATCGAGTTTACCGACAGTTTGGGATCTTTGCGTTCGTCCCAGTCATTCAGAGCAACGATGACCATGCCCATATTTTCACCGCGACCGCCGACTATGCCGAAACCGCTGATTGCCATAATGTCTTTTACACCCGGTATTTTCCGGATTTTTTCATTAAGTTTCAACAGTACTTTGTCGGTTCTTTTGATCGTTGCGCCGGGCGGAAGCTGCACGGTACAGAAAAACGCTCCCTTATCTTCCTGGGGAAGGAAAGAAGTCGGGAGTTTCGAAAAGAGAAAGTAATTCCCGGCCAGTATCAGGCCGAACAGGATGGCCGTGACCAGGCCCCGGCGAACCAGCAGCCGGACAAAAAACAGATAAGTGCCGGATGAAAAATTCAAACCGCGGTTGAACCATTTGAAAACGCCGCGCGGCGGACGGTGGCGCCGCAGCAGAATGGCGCAGAGCGCGGGACTCAAAGTTAATGCGTTGATGGTGGACAAAACAATGGAGGTACACATGGTAACGGCAAATTGTTTGTAGATAGTACCCACCATTCCGGTATAAAAACCGATCGGGGCATATACTGCCAGCAACACTAAAGTTGTCGCTATGACGGCGCCGGTTATCTGCTGCATTGCCTTGAAAGTGGCTTCGCGGGGCGGAAGCCCCTCTTCTTCAATAAGCCGCATTACGTTTTCAACCACGACAATCGCGTCATCCACCACCGTGCCGATTGCCAGGATCAGCGCAAAAAGCGTCAGGACATTGGCGCTGAATCCGAAAATATAAAGGAAAAAGAAAGCTCCGATAAGTGCGACCGGAATTGTTATTGAAGGAATCAAAGTCGCCCGCCAATCCTGAAGGAAAATATAAGTGATCGCCACCACCAGGAATGTGGTCAGCAGCAGTGTGGCAAGGATTTCGGACAGGGTTGCCCGGACAAATTTAGTAGGGTCGTAAGCCAGGCAGAATTTCATACCCTCAGGAAAATGCTGGGAGAGTTCTTTCACTTTCGCGGTAGTGTTGGTAACTACGTCAAGTGCGTTCGCCTCGCTGTTCCGGTAGATCGCCATTACCACTGCCGGTTTGCCGTTGAAAAAACTGCTCCCGGTATAACTGCTGGCGCCGAGTTCTATCCGGGCAATATCACCAAGCAGTATCTGGCGGCCTTTATCTTTGCTGCGAATAACTATTTTGGCAAACTCTTTTTCGCTTTTCAGGCGACCGGAAGTATTGACTTTGTACTGCATCAGATCGCTGCTGAATTCAGCTCCGACTGCGCCGGTGGCGGCCTGGACATTCTGGGCCCTGATTGCATCGGCAACTTCCTGCGCTGAAATCTTGAGGGCCGCCATTTTCATCGGGTCCAGCCAAATCCGCATACTGTAGTCCAGCGCACCGAAAATCATCGCGTAATTGACCCCGTCAATCCTCGACACCGCATCTTTTACGTTTATACTGACGTAGTTGCTCATGTACAATTTTGACAGGGATTTGTTTTCGGAATAAAAAACATAAACTCCGAGCATGTCGCTGGATTGTTTATTGACAGTGATGCCGATATTTTTAACTTCCGAGGGCAGGGACGGTTCCGCCCGCTGGATCGCATTCTGGACGTTTACCTGGTTGATATCCCCGTCGCTGCCAGGTTTAAAAGTGATTGTCAGTTCGTAATTGCCGTTGTTATCTGACTGGGACAGGAAATAAAGCATGTTCTCGACGCCGTTGATCTCGGATTCGATTGGGGCGGCGACAGTGTCGACAATTACCTGGGAGCTCGCGCCCGGATAGGACGTCCGGACGATTACTTGTGGAGGGGCCACTTCCGGATATTCGGCCACCGGGAGGTTTTGGATGGAAATCAACCCGGCCAGCACTATTACTACTGAAATAACTATAGCTAATTTGGGGCG
>JBAYCO010000428.1:0-3953 GCA_041668685.1 Victivallaceae bacterium
AAGATATTTTTCAGCGTTTAGAATAATATTCCGTTTTTCGGCTTTGTTTTCTTTTTTCGCTTTATCGAGTTCGTGCAGCAGCGTTGTCAAATATCTGACATCGTCAACCCCTTCCCGGTACCCTTCCCAGGCAATAGTATCTATTACGCCGTCAACCGTCGGATATACAAAGGTCTCATCGCGCATAAAGCTATCGAAATCGTTCCATATATTGCCGTAGGAAGCCTGATAGGCAAAAGTACATGCCCCGTCATAATCATTCTGCCAGAGCAAAATACCATAGTTACGCCGATAAACCGCCGGATTTTCCACTCCCCCCTGGGGGTTGAAATAACACCATATTTTATGATTTTTTGAGTGCCATTTCGCAGCTTCCTCTTTCGATGGTTTACCAGCGCAAATTGAAAGGTCCTGAATGTCACCCATCTTTTCAAAATTTTCATTTACGGTACCAGCTACAAATACCTTGCCTCCGGCTTTATGAATAATATCCCAAAAGCCCCGCTGCGCCTTAAGCTGATCACCTTTGGCTTCGTCCCTGCCGTAAAAATACACCTCGTCGATACCATAAGGTTTCAGGAAAGCCAATACGGATCTCACCCGTTTATCCAGGTCTTCCCGGCTTTTCTGGGAATTACCGCATTCGACGTTAATGCCGTAACAATAATAAAAATCTTTCGCGTCCATCCCGGCAAGTTTACGCAAAGAAAGATATTTTTTCAACAGTTTTTTATTTTTGAACGGCTGGTAACAGGTCGGATTAGTAACCCCGTGTTCGGCCATGTTTTTCAGTTCGTTTTTCAATTGCGTTTCCGTCTTTAATTCAGAACTTATCGTACCGTCCGGATATTGACTGGAAAACCGTCCCCGATAATAAACGCTTGAAACATAATACGGCAGCAGCAGTTTAAATGGTAAGACTTTTAACTCCAGAGAAAAATTCCCGATATTCCGGCCAGCCTGAAGAAGATTTATTTTGCCCCGGTAAATACCTGGCACTGCATCCGCCGGAACCTTTATGGTTACCCAGAATTGCTGATTTTGACCGCCGGGAATGTCCACCGGCAGAAGTTTTGCGCTGTCTTTTACCGGAAAATCATTGTTTTTTAAAAGTTTATACGATTTGTCAGATTTTTCATTGGGATCGCTTATCCAGGTATATTTTTCGCCTTCAGAAAAAGAAAGTTTTAAGTAATTCTCTTTTTTCTTTGTATCAACTTTCACAAGCGAATCATCATTCAATAACAATTCCGGAACCATTACTTTTTTGGGGTTTTTATTGGTCATTATCCATGCAGTTCCACCCTGGTACCAGCATTTTACAAGCTTGATGTCAATGGCTTCCGCCGGAAGCACCCCGTTCCCCTGTACGCTTTTCAGTTTAGTCGGCAACGCAAGGACTTTACTTAGCGGTTTTATAGCATGAACAACAAAACTGACTGGTTCGAATTCTCCAGGGACAGCACTAGTTTTTATAACCGTATTACATACGCCGTTGAGAAAATTACTGTCCGGCAGTATTATCTGATCGCTTATCGGGCTGACAACGAAAGGCAGATAATTGGCGTTTTTTTCTTTTGCAGATAATCGTCCAAACTTTTAAGCTTAAGTTTACCCAACTCTCGAACTTCCGCCGCCAATTGTTCTTCCTGAAAAGGTCGAATGAAACCGCGCTTCAAAATGCAGGAGAGTTTCCTTAAACATACGTCTATTTTTTTTAAAATCAGCATCTTTTTAGTATTGGCATAATCGGAAACCAGCTTTTCATTTATCAGCCTTGCTTTTACAACTTCTGCTTGTTTTTGCAATATTTTAAGCCGATATTCCATTTTCTTTCTCGCAGGAGCCCACCTTGCGGCACGTATTTTTTTGACATCATTCGCAGCGGGAACTTTGCCGGAAATTTCTACTTCCCTAATATATATGATTAACCTCTGCCCCTTGCGTCCCCTTAGATGCAAAAATATAGTAGTAAAGCGGGGAGTAAGGTTTCCTGCCTCCACCTCATCATAATATTTCTTTGCAATAATTTCAGCGCCTGTTTCTTCACAATGCTCAAAAATATCGTTTATTTCCAAGGTGGCCCACCTTCCAGAAATTTTTGCCGGACGTTTTATCACATATCCGCTAAAACCCGGTTCGAAATTCAACAAGAACCCAAAAGAGCAAATTACTCCCTCAGATTTCTCCAGCAAATAAATAAACTTTGATTCAACCTTATCTAGTATTGGCATTGAAAATGGAATTTTTAGTATTGTACTGCAAAAGTTGGTAAAGGTAATGTCAAGTTTATACAGTTTCTTATCGGGGTTTTCCTTATCTTTGATAAAGCCGTTAAAATTAATAATATAAGGTACCCCTGAACTTTTTTCCCCTAACTTAATTTTAACATTCTCCTGCTGTGATAACTTAAACAAAAACGGCTCCATTTTTATTTCTTCTCCATATAATGCTGAATGAACACATAATAGAAACACAATGATTATCCCATAAGAAAACGGACTTTTTATTTTCCACTCAATATTTAACATGTTCAATCTCCCTGGTAAAAATATTGTTGCTCAAAATTATGATGATTTATATTACAGTTCCCGATCTTTTTCTTTTTTAAAATCTTCTGGATTTTTTAGAAATCAAAGCGTTTTGTTTGCTTATCTCATAGACCTCCATAAAGTTAATTAAAAGACTTTTGCATAAAATTTTATTATAAGTTAAAGGGCAAATTAAGAACAGGCAAGTAGTAAAAAAAGGTATAACCAGCCAGGTACAGGCAAAAGGTTTTTATTTACCTGTAACAATTATCCGTAATTTTCAATTTAAAGAACTAAAAGTATTCAGAAACAGGCAAATCTGCCATATTCAATCTTATAAATCAAATTGAGTCTTTCCATCCGGTCCAAAACATGCCGAGAAGCCAAAAGCCGATAATTCGTTTCTGACAAAACTTCCAGCGTGGCCATCAACAAAAAAAATATTTCCTGCTCCATTATGCCTGAGATGAAAACCGCCGCTTGCAAAAATACTTTTCGATGCCCGCCAACACTGCTTTCCCGCACTATGGGATGAACCTGATCCATAAACAGTATCAGCATACAAAAAATACTTTGATGATTCTTTTATTTTCCCCGGATACAGGAAGTAATTATTACCAACACTAAATATCGCTGTATCCGAATCATAATAATTATGTATACCATACGTATTGTACTGATAATAATATTCCGGATCCCAATACGGACAGCGCGTAAAAACTGCATTCAAGACATACTTATTCGTTAGAAGACACTGAGACCAATAATATTCTGGACTGCTCCTGCCTAAAAATATGTATTTATCATAATCCTGAGCATACAGCATCGTTGCTAAACCTGTTTGTTTGAGAGTGTTCATGCAATTTGTTTTTTTCGCCGTCTCTCGTGCATTATTTAACGCCGGCAACAGCATTGAGGCGAGAATGGCTATGATAGCGATCACGACGAGGAGTTCGATGAGTGTAAAATTCCATTTCTTTTCAGGTGTCCGCTTTTTCATTTTTAACCTCCTTTATCAGTTTTTTGATTTTATCAAAGATTCTATCTAATCAAAACCTTTCTTATATATCGATTATACATGCAACAGCCTCAAAAGGCAAGACTGCCGCTCTATTTTCTTTTGATTCCAGCCACCCGTATGTCATATATGTCACGTTGTGTATGTTATACGTTTATAACAATATGAATATACAGGTCGAAAGCGTTTTTGTCAACGGCAAAGGCGAAAAAATCCGGCTTTTTCTGCCGATCTTTTGGAATTACAGTATCCGGTCAGTGGAAATTAATGACCTTTATTAAAGAGCTCCACAGGAGCGATTTTACAGTAGCCACGGGTGTAAACCCGTGGGAAACGCGTCTCTGCATGGTTAAGCTCCGTAGGAGCGGCTAATCAAACCGAGGTCAGTCGCTCCTACGGAGCTT
>JBAYCO010000429.1:0-3928 GCA_041668685.1 Victivallaceae bacterium
AAGGGTTGGGCGCTTTTATAAAATCGTGCCGGGAGAGAAAGCGGCAAATCGATAGTTTGTGTCGTGACAGGGCGACCGATTCCGGCATAAAGGCGCTGACCGCTGAAATAGACGCGACATTGGCCAAAACCGGGTCGTCGAAAACCAGTATCGAAGAATTGACGCGGCTTTGTTCCAATCTTGATGCCTTGCTGAATAAATATGAAAAGCAGGTCAGGGATAAAAAGTTGACCAAAACCGTAAAAGCAACCATATGGCTTTAAGAACGGGTACCGGCGGAGTGTTATCCGCTGGTATTCCCGAAAGACGCAAGTACCAAGCCTGAAAAAGTTCGAGTTTTTTCAGGAGAG
The DNA here is from genome assembly GCA_041668685.1 of Victivallaceae bacterium. Taxonomy (GTDB): domain Bacteria; phylum Verrucomicrobiota; class Lentisphaeria; order Victivallales; family Victivallaceae; genus JAHOYW01. The sequence goes on from JBAYCO010000429.1 coordinate 351, forward strand.
ATAATCAATAAACAAGGAGCTTAAAATGAATTTTTATCACAGAAATTCATGTTGGGGAATGGCGGGGCTGCTAGTCGCCGTTTGTACCGTTGCCGGAGCTGAAAACCTGTTGCAGACCGGTGATGCCGAAGATGTTGCCATGGTATATAAATGGCATAAGGCACTAATTCAGAATACTCAGGATAAAACTGGTGGAGAAAGTAGTTTTCAGGGAAATACCTCGATACATGCCCGTTCACCGGAGCTGATTGAAATTGATCCGAATAAGGCTTATATACTTACCGGCTCATTCAAATCGATCGGCCGGGATCAGGGACATTCTTATCTGGGAATTATTATGTACAACGCCGAAAAAAACCTATTACCCGTTCCACGGTTATGGTCAGGAAAGATTCCTTCACGCAACTGACCGGGGAAGCTAAAGTCGGCGATACGGTCTTAAAGGTGGCCGATTGTTCTCAATGGGACATGAAAAAATTAACGAGAACTGCCGTGGCGTTCAATGCTGAAGAAGACTTTTCCGATCTTCCCAATTTCAACCTTTCTTCGCCGATCGCCAAACTCAAGAAAAAAGCTGGTGTTTATGAAATTACCCTTAAAAATCCGTTAAAAAAAACTTATCCGGCCGGTACGAAAATCAGTCAGCATTATAATTATAATTGGGGTGGCGGTATGTATTGCGCCGCCAGCCGGAAATTGACTCCTAAAGAATGGACCGACTACAGCGCCGTGGTCAAGGGGACAGCAAAGTGTGGCGCTCCCGGAAAACAATTCTGGCCTGGTACCAAATATGTCCGGGTCGTATTCCTGCTTAATTTCCGGGATCCCAAAGACAGTGACTGCCAAACCCTGGTTGACGATATTTCTTTTTCCTTAATTGAAGGAAGGTGATCGTTTTATTGGAATATACCGTAAATCAGGAGGCAAATGATGTTAAGCGTTAAAGTAAACGCCGGGAGCGACCGGCTTGAAAAAAGCCGAAAATTTTTCAGGCGGAATCCGCCGGCTAATTATAAATCCAATAAGATATTGACGCTATTTATATTTGCGCTTGGGGCATTTATTGCCTGTGCGAACGCGCAGGAACGGAATTTACTGCTCAACCCCCAGTTCGATTTCCACGTATTCAACAATCATCGTCTTGGAGACCGTTCCAGTTTCAAGGGCAACAACGCCGCTTTCTGGAACAGCGCGGGTCCTCTGGACATCACCGTTTTCCGGGAATCGCACGTGGATAAAAAATATCTCCCGGAGTTTTCGGTAAAAAACGCGGTGCGGATTTCTCCCGGCAAAAAATTCTGGCAATTTTTTACTTTGCCGGAAGCCTCTCTGGCGCACGGTGAAAAACTGAGTCTGTCCGTTTACGGCTGGCAGCCCGAGGCCGGCGCGTTGAAAGCTGAAATCAAGTTGATGAAGCTGGACAGCGAAGACGGGGTATGGAAACCGTCGGATTTCGGTATGCAAGATAAACGCACGTTCCCCAAGCATTCCCGGGGAGAACTGGCCGTTGCCCAATCTTACAGTACCGCTTCCAACCAAACCGGCCGGGTGCGTCTGACACTTAATGAGGCGGAGATCATCGGTCATTTCAGCAGCGATAAAAATAAATCGCATTCGGCGGATGTCAACACCGTCGGGATCCGGGTAGAATTCACCAATACTTCTTCCGGCCGGGAACCGGTATGGGTATATTCGCCCTGCCTGGTGCGGGGCGGCAAAGCGGCTGCCTTTGCGCCGCCTTTCCGGGACATGATCCCGTATTACCGCTATATTCCCAGAACCGTCCAGAAACTCTGGAAAGGGGAACCGCTCCATATCATCGTCATGGGATCCAGTATTGACCGGGGAAGCGCCAATCCGCCGCTGTATCTCTACGAGGAGAACCCGAAGTCACCTAAATACAAACAGCCGCTTTCAGATTACTATAAATTCAGCAGTAAACAGACGGGGCGGCCGGAGTTGGAAGATTATTTCGGCGAATCGCGGCATTATTTCAGTTACGGCGGCCGTTTGAAGCGTGAGCTCATGAATAAATTCAATCTGTCCGCCGACAAGATATTGATTAATTTTATGGCTCGCGACGGTTCTTGCGTGGGAGAGGCACATTCCGGTCTGAGGGAATACTGTTCCCTGGCTCTGCCGCCCGCTCCCGATACTAACGGGCACAAGCGCGGCAAAACCTGGCGGCAGCTTTATCCCGGGCTGTTTGCGCGTCCGGAAGGTCCGCGGCCGGATCTGGTGATTTTCGGCAGCGGGGCGAATGAAAAAACTGATACGCCCAACGAAATTGCGGTTTTCGAAGGTACCATTCGCTGGATACAACAACATTATCCCAATACGGAGTTCCTGTTCTGCATGTTTCAGAACAAAGGCAGTTATACGCCGAATATCGGTGATCTGGAAGCACTTTCCTTACGTTATCAAATACCTTATATCGATTTTGCGATGATCGAGGATTTGCTTACCCGCTGGTGTAAACGTTATACACTCGTTCCCCGGGACAGCCACCCGCAGGCCACCTGTCATTATCTGTGGTTCAAACAGTTGGAAAAAGCTTTTGAGACCTGGTCTCCGACCGTCGCCGGCCAGGCCCAGCTCCAACTGCCGGAAAGAGTGCATAAAAATACTTATGGCTGGGAAGGGGAAATCGAATCTTTCAATCTGAGCAGTCCCCGCATATTCCGGAAAAACGCGTTTATTCTGGAAGATACCGCCGCTAATTTCTGGGGCAAATCCGAATCGATCTATGCGGATGGTAAATTTATCACTGAACGACGTTATAATTTTCCCCGGCGCGACATCAGAAATTCGTTATTCCGTTATGGACGGCTCTCATTGGGAGACCGTCATATTATTGAATTGGGAGGCAAAGGGTCGCAACTGACCGCGGTGGATTCCAAAATATGCCCGAATCGGCGTTTTATCAGTATCAGCGGCGGAGGTTGGGAACTTAATTCACTAGCGGTAAATGAATTTAAATCGCGCGCCGGGGCCCCGTACGGCAATAAAACAGTGACCGTTCCGCCTGGCCGCTCCATATCCCTGAATACGGTCGGGACTGATTTTTCCGTCGCTTATGTCGATACCGAAAACGGCGGTACGTTGAAAGTACGGGTTGATCGCGGCGAGAAATTGCGGATACCGACAAATGCGGCATTCAAGTTCCTTAACGGTGATAAATGGTTCCTGGAAAATCGCCGGGGCATTACCGGCCTGCCTTACGGACTGCATGAAATCCGGCTGGAAGCGGTTGACCGCCCGGTTAAAATATTGGGCATATTCACCTATGATTCGCGTCCGAACCGGAATTTCGAACGCCGCCTGAACGGCATTGCCCGGGCCGGGGAAACGGTGCGTTTTTCGCCGGTTTTCAAGGCTCGCCCCATCGTGCTTACGCAGGGCGGCCTGAAGGCGCCGGTTGCCGATGTCACCCCGTCCCAGGTAACTTTTTCCGGTACCGGCTCCGGCTTTTTTGAGGTCATTGGCGAATAGTTAAACTTTCAATATCCATCCCGGAATATGTTCGGAGAGGGAAAAACACATATGCGAAGGATATAAATCATGCATAAAAAATTAAA
>JBAYCO010000430.1:0-3921 GCA_041668685.1 Victivallaceae bacterium
GGAACACATTACCGGTTAAGACAAGCATTTTTGAGAAGATGTGAAAGGGACGTTGTGCCAGCTTTGGCCTTAAGTCGTTGATAATCAACACGCCTTTTTTTAACCTGCGGAAGTTGGGTTAAGTTTGTTTTTGGGTTCAATTTAAGATAACAGCTCAGGAATTAATTTCAAGGATATATCTCGGCAGAATTCAGTTTTGCAAGGTGAAATTTTGAGTTAGATTTTGCAATTTACTTTCGGCAGGGTTTCACCTTCCCGGATTTCAACGTCGAAAATAACTTTCTGGCTGGGAAGCGGAAAACCGTCAATCCATTTTATGGCGATATCCAGCATTTTTTCATGGGGAATCACACTGGTCGCCAGCGGCTTTATGAAATAATTACTTTCCGGCAAGCCGTCCCAGGACAGGATGGCAAAATCCTCCGGTATAGAAAAGCCGTCATGGATAAGCTGGGTCATGGACGCGGCCGAAGTCAGGTCGTCGTGAATGTAAACAGCCAAAGGCCCATTTACCGTTTTCCTGATCTCCGGCAATTGTTCCGCTATAAATTTGCCGTTTTCGAAAAGCAAATTCGGGTTTGAGCAATTCCGGTAATTCAGGAATTTCACTCCGGCTCCGCAATTGTCAACAAAATCTGACACCAGGGATTTCCATTGCGGCAGTACAATATTCCTGTATCCCCGGTAAATTATATAGTTAAACGCTGAAACAATTGCTTTTTGGCGGTTGATACCCACCGCTGCGCTCCGTGGTGAAGTCAACAATTCATCTACCTTCATCCGCTCGAACGGAAAATCATAAAACAAACAGTTAACGCCGGCAAAATTCCCGAAAAGACGATGCCATTTAGTAGTAAAATCCCAATTAACAGGCGTAGTTACCGCAATAATATTCCGAATACGATACATCCGGATAAAATGCGCGGTTTCAGTAAGTTGATCTTCGGTCAGAGGAAGTATCATATAGCTCTTCCGCTTCTGCTCAAGAAGGTTCAATAGCGAAAAAAAAGCCCGTTTCTGGTGTTCCAGAGCATCCGGAGGAACGAGAATAGCAATTTCCTTGACTTGTTTACCCTTGAGCACCAAACTTGCCGGATTGGGCTGAAAACCGGTCTCCCGGACATAAGCGAGTATTTTCCCGGCGCTTGCTTCGGAAATGCCGCGTTCACGCCATTTATCATTCAGTACATAAGAAACGGTAGCGCGGGAAAATCCCAGGTGTTCGGCTATATCCGATGTTTTTGACGGCGTTTTTTTCATAAAATTTCTGTTTTTTTGCCCTTTCCTTGTTGACACGTGTAAAGACGGATACTATAATCAGTACTCAACACTACATGTGTAAAGTAACACATGGGAAAGCATAAATCAAGGAAAAGAAAAAATGACAGCGCCGGAAATGGAAGTTTTCGTTTCGAATTTCAAAAAAAATTACCAGGATATTTATTATGGCCGGGAAATTATTGTGATCAAGTCGATAAAAAAATTGCCGGGAATGAAAAAGGGAATAAGGATTACCTTATTTTCACCCGTCGATACTTTTTCACATTTTCTCTGTTTCACTGCATCCCGGTCATATGATGGTTGGGTTCCATTTGCGGATTATCGCCTTTCAGGAAGTGAGACGTTTCAAAGACTTCCCCGGAATAACGCCATAGTTGCAGATCAGTTTATCGATGACGGACAGATGCAGGAAAAGATATTTATGCTGAAACCGGTATTCTCTGACGGAAGAACGTCTAAAATTCAAACAGTATTTGTCCGTTATTTATCGTCGGAGTTCTACAAATCACGAAGAATGGAAGGTTATCCGGACATTATCATTGTCAGTTCCAAACCGCAACTGAATATCGGAGCGGGTTCAGTTGATGACTGGGTAATTTCTCCGCCGACAGAGAAAGAAAAGACCTTTGCTTTACAAAAGTGGGGCGGACTTATAAAAGATGCGAAAACTAATTACGACAAAGCAAAAATCCTGGCCAAAACTTTAATGCATGACTTGTGGCCGCATAGCGGTTTCCCATCAGATGAGATGAAAGTGCCGCCGTTTGAACAATATGAGCGCATGATTTCCGACAAAGATAAAGGACATTGCAGCAATTTTACGACAATTTTTGTTCACGCCTGCAATGCTTTGGGGATACCAGCCAGGCACATCGCACTGAGTGAAATTTACGCAAACGGTAAAACGTCCCCCAAATGTAAGAAAATGAACCTGCAAATACAAGGAGGTTCCGGCCATGGCGTACCGGAAATCTTTGACGAACGCTTAAACCAGTGGATATGGCTGGATTTGAGATTTTACACCCTTGGAGCCTGGCTCGGCAATATCGGCCCGCTGACCCTGGCCGAATTCTGTCTCTTCATAAACCAGGAACAACGCCGCAAGGAACTCAAACTGCTTATTTATGATATGGACAGCGCCAAGGAAAAACTGCTGCCGCTGGAGGAGTGTCCCAAACAGGCTTTTGACTGCTTTTCCGGCTGGAATACGACTTTATCCTACTATAAAAACGCAAAATCATAAAAACGCAGGGAGCAAAATATCATGAGCAAAGACGAATCCGTATATGGAGAATTCCCTTTTTTGCCCGAGTGCGAAAACCTGATGAGCCGCCGTTATCTGATGATAATGCAGCGCTGGATTCCATTCGGCATGAAATATTTTAAGGAATGGCCCGACCGGCCGGACTGCGGCCATTTTTTCGGCGGCGTTTACTGGTACGGCCGGGAAACGGCCCATCCCGCATTGATATTGGCCTTGGTAACGTCTTCGCCGGAGTATGACCCGGAAATTACCGGTTTTTCCAGGGAACACCTTATCCGGACCGCCGTAAAAAGCTTGCGGTATCTTTGTTTCACTCACGATGCTGGACCCGCGGACTGCGTCCGGCCTGATTCGCCGACCGGACACAAACACCTTTGCAACACCAAATGGGGAGAAAAAGGCAAAGGTTTTTTCCCTGAAGCGCAGTGTGCTTTCACCTTGGCGGGAATAATCGCCGCCGCGGTACTGCTCAAAAAACATCTGGACGCGGAAACTTCCGCCATGCTTGGAAAAATCTGCGAAGATTATTTGCAACGTTTCGGAGCCGTACCGCCGGCAAAGAATAAACCGGCCATATGGGCGGATCTGTTTTTAAAACGGCCGGGAGCAGTACCGCCATATTCAGGCGTATACAATGATACCCAGACCGAGGAAAACGGCTGGGGGGCTTTGGGGATGACCGGCGCGCTCCTGTTTCTAGGTCTGCACCGGCAAAATGAGAACTGGGACGAAATTGCCCGACGCTGGATGTTCTGCACCAGCACCATGCCCGACGATATGTTCAACCTGCAACTGTTCGAAAAAGAAAAAACAGTCAGACAGTTGTGCGGCAATATATTCACCACGCTACCCGATTTCATGGCCGAAAACCATGCGATAATACATCCCATTTATATGATTTCGGGAATCACTCTGTCCGGAATGTCATCAGTACTCTACCAGTTGTTCGGGCTGGAGCCGCCGCCGCATCTGCGCTGGCACCGAAAGGAAATTTACGAACAGCTGAAACATCTGGTCGGAGCGCATGGTTTCATCCAGCCGCCGCAGGGCATGGACTGGCCTTACATTTTTTTGGGCGCCTCCAGCGCTCTCCACGGTTACGCCGGCGTATATTTGGAGGATGGCAATGCCGTACTTTCCGAAAATGCAGCGTTATCAGTGGAGGAAAAAATCCTGGCCGGTAATGATGGGCATCTGTTTTCGGACGACGTATTGAAACATTGCGCCAATATACAGGACCCGATGATCATGTGGGAATACCGGATCGGGCATTTTTATCCGTGGATCTATCTGGCGCACCGTTTGAACACGAAAAATGAATATCCTGGAGCTGAAGCGCTTGCGGTATTACCGGACTCTGCGCCAGGCGTGAAAAA
>JBAYCO010000431.1:0-3917 GCA_041668685.1 Victivallaceae bacterium
TGAAAAATCCCGGCAGAGCCCGGTTAAGTTCATGGTTATTTTGACACGGTGGTTTTAGTAGCGCCGCGTCTCGATGAGACCGGCGACATGCGACGTTGACAGGCCGTATAATGTTACTCTTTGCTGCTTTCTACTGAAAATTTCCGGCAAGGCCGATTACAACAGATTTATTTTTATTTTTCTTTTGATTTTTGGATTAGCCTACTTGACTTTTTTTAAATAATGCCATATAATATCCCTATGGATAACCCTATGGGCAAATTCTAAAAAAGATTTGTTAACCGGAGACAAGCACAATGGATCAGGCGGTTTACAGCAGGACATTACCGAACAAATACCTGGGGATCAAGAAAAAACTCCAGGAAGAGATAGCTTCCGATATTTATGACGGCGTAATCCCTTCCGGGAAATATCTGGCAAGAAAATTCAACGCCAATATTAAAACCATCGATAAAGCCGTAAAAGCCTTGGAACAGGAAGGAAAACTGCGCCGGGAAAAAGGCAAGGGTACTTTTATCGTCAAAGATAACGGCCCGGCGCCGGAAAGTTCTTCCAAGCCCCGGTTTATCGGCGTGCTTTCTCCACGTCCGGCGGAAACCATTGAAGACAGCTGGCTGTCACCGGTGCTGTCCGGTATCCAGAGCGTTCCCGATAAGGATAATATCAATGTCATCATGAAATGCTATGATTTTTCCAACGGCCTCAGCGATGAAAAAAAGAACCTGAAAAGTCTTCTTGACAGCGGTATTTCCGGCTTGGTCGCATATCCGTTCATCTCGTCTAACGGGATAACTAACAGCAGCTTGTACCGGAAACTTAAAATCCCGGTGGTTTTCTTTGACCGCTATCTGGACGATTTAAATACCGATTTCGCGGGTATTGATCATTTCCGGGCCGGGATGCTGGCCGCCGAATTTCTCATTGCGCGCGGTCACCGGAGGATGGCATACATCGGATCCGGGGAAAAGGTAAAAAATACTGAAGACCGGGCAAACGGCTTCAAAACCGCGCTTTCCCAGGCCGGAATTCCTTTTCCGAAAGAATTCGAACTGAAAATAATGGATTACGATAAAGATAAAATAAAATCGTTTTTGACCCATATCACTGCTTCCGGGAACGACTCTGCAACTGCCGTCTGCGCTTCCCATGACGGTTACAGCCTGGCTGTTTACGGGGCGGCCAAGGAGCTTGGACTGGATATCCCAAATGATATTTCCCTGATCGGCTTCGGCAATTCCGCCGCCGGGGGAATACTAAACATATCCAGCATCGATCAATCGCTTTTTTATATAGGCCGGGCGGCGACTAAAATGCTTTCCGCAAGGCTGGAAGAAGACCGGAAAGATGAGCGGGTTATCCATCAGTTACTGCCCGTGCAATTGATTGCGCGCGGCTCTGTAAAAAAATTAAATTGACACATAATAATAAACTATCAACAAATTTTCCGGAGGAAAATAAAATGACTAAAACGAAAAAAAGTATGCGATGGTCAACAGGTATTTTTACACTCATTGAATTGCTCGTCGTGATCGCTATCATTGGCATTCTTGCTTCAATGCTGCTGCCAGCCTTGAACCAATCACGGGAAAAAGCGAAACTTATTCACTGCCTCAGCAATTTAAAGCAGATATTCACGGCCGCGAAATTTTATGAAAGCGACTGCGGCTACCGTATTCCCAGCGAGGATTACGGCGTCAGCTACTGGCAGAAAACCATGGTTGAAATGCACTACCTGGCAGTAAACGACTGGCAGGTTGGAGCCTCTCCCGCCGTTCCGCCGCGCCTTTTCAAATGTCCTAGCGAAAAGATAAATGACTGGGGCGGAAAAACCGGGTGGAATGTCTGGAAAGGAGCGCATTACGGGATCAATTTCTATCTTGCCAAGAAACCGGTCAATGCGGCGGCAAGCGCCTATCATTGCTGGGCGCCGGGAGAAGTAATAAAACATCCTTCAAAAGTAATGTTTTTCACGGAAAAACTGCCGGTCTATTATTCTCTGACCAGTTCCAGAACCATCTCCACCAACACTGACGGAAACACCACTACCAATCTGCGTCACCAGGGGCGAATGCCGTTCGTTTACGTTGACGGTCACGGCTCTTCCGGCGGCAAGGAAACGGTTCCGACCTATGAAGTATTCGGAAGCGATGTGGAAAATTATTATTTCTGGTACGACCGAAGGAAAAAAGACGTAGGCTATCTCGACAGATAATTAGGTCGATCTACTGTTAAAAATAAAAACTATCGTCTGTAAAATCGGGAAAAGGAAAAAATGTACCCTCTTGCAAAAATATTAGTCTTGTCAAGTCTGAGCTTACTTTCTTTTGCGTACCGGCTTAACGCCGCGCCTGCGTTTGAAATAAATTCGGACAGTTCAGTTGCCGTTATTGTACCGGAAAAATCCACGCAAAGCGCCCGTCTGGCGGCGGAAGAACTTGCCCGTTGCCTTCGTAAAAGTCTGAACTGCCAAGTCGGAATTACCGATGCAAAAAATCCGCCGTCCGATAAAACCGACGTTTTCATCTACGTCGGCCCAAGTAAAGCGGCAGCAGAGCTTCCCCTGAACAGCCTTAAACCGGAAGAATTTATCTGTAAAGTCGATAAACAAAAAATATTTCTGGCGGGCAATGACGATCCCGGCGATCCATACGAACGCTTTTTCCCGGTAAAAACTCCTACCATGTACGCTGTTTATTATTTTCTGCGCCGTTTCATCGGGATTCGCTGGTTGTGGCCAGGAGAATCAGGGGAAATTATTCCCTGCCGCAATTCCGTGTCAATCCCTTATATGAATAAAACGGAAGGGCCGTCGCTGCCGCTGCGTTACACCTATTACGGCGGCGGAGCCTATTTTAACGCGCGCACCACAATGATGCGCTGGGGACGGCGCAACGGCATGGGGGCCGGACTAAAAGGCAGCGTCGGGCATAACAGCAGTAAGGTCATAGGGGATAAATATTATGCCGGGCATCCTGAATATTATGCGCTCATAAACGGGAAAAGGCTTCCCTTGCGCAAGTACGGGAAAATATGCCATTCCAACTCGGAGGTGGCCCGGATTTTCGCCGATTACGGGGAAAAGACGGACTGCGATTATTTTTCCGTTTCCCCGAATGACGGCCCGAACTGGTGCGAATGTGAAAACTGCCGTAAACTGGACGGGGGAAATTTCCCCGCTGGACGGGTGTTCAACTTTGTTAACCGTGTCGCCCGGGAACTGAAACGCCGCAATTGCAAAAAACTGGTTGCGGTATACGCGTATTCCGATTACGCCAATCCGCCGGATAACGTCGAAAAGCTGGAAGACAATGTGCTTCTTTTTATCGCACGCGGCATTTACTGGAACTACTCCCCGACCTGGGAAGCCCGGTTTAAAAAGCTGTTTACGGAATGGTCCCGGAAATGTTCGCGTATAGTTTTGCGGGATTATAAGGACAATATCCGCCCGATGCAACTTGCGCCTTACCCGAAACTGGTTGACAAGTATATCAAATACCTTACCCGGACGGTAAAAAATTTTTACGGGATCAACTTTTCCGGCGACGATTCCAGGGACTACTCCCTTTTGGGGCCGACCATGTACGTATATGCCCGGCTTTTATGGAACCCGCAGGAAAAACTGGAGGATATCCTTGATGAATATTACACCGCCGGCTGGCCGGCGTCAGGCCGTTACGTGCGGGAATATTTCGAATATTTTGAGGAAAGAACCGGGCGGATGAGCCGGGAACATGATATAAATCTTTATTCCTGTACGGGCGGCATGGCCCTGCGTATTCTCCCCCGGATATTCAACCGGGAAGCTTTCGGTAAAGGCAAAGAACTTCTGGACCGGGCTTATGTGGCGGCTAAAACAAAAGACGAAAAGCAAAGGGTCGATTTCCTCCGTATCGGCTGGCAGGCCGCGGTTAATGACA
>JBAYCO010000432.1:0-3907 GCA_041668685.1 Victivallaceae bacterium
AGATTAAACTGGGCAAGGCCGGCAAAAAACGCTATGCGGGAAGACGTCCGCATGTTCGCGGGGTTGCAATGAACCCGGTTGACCATCCGATGGGCGGCGGTGAAGGCAGAGCCAGCGGCGGTCATCCGCAATCTCCGTGGGGCCAGCTCGCGAAGGGCAAGAAAACCCGCAACCGGCGTAAAGCTTCCAGTAAATTCATTATTGAACGGAGGAAAAAATAATGTCCAGATCAATTAAAAAAGGTCCTTTCGTGGATGAACATTTGCTCAGGAAGGTCGAAAAAATGAATGCCGGCGGCAAAAAAAGCCCCATTCAGACCTGGTCCCGTCGTTCAATGATCATTCCGGATTTTGTGGGCCACACATTCAATGTACATAACGGTAAAACATTTGCCACAGTATTTGTGACGGAAAACATGGTCGGTCACAAGCTCGGCGAGTTCGCGCTTACCCGCATGTTCAAACTGCATGGTGTTATAAGCGGTAAATAATCACAGATATAATACCATCATTAAAAAACATCCGGGCCATACCGGATGTTTTTTTTTAGCGGTTCCCGTTCGTTATATTGATTTTTGTATGGTTTTTGTTTTAATTTGTCCGATAAGGAGTTATATTTAAGTTTAACTTTGCCTGAACCCATAAATAAAAAGGAAAGCGCATAAAGTGAAAGAAGTCAAGGTTGGAATCATCGGATTCGGTACAGTCGGGGCCGGCGTTGCCGCTAATATCCTGAAAAACGGCGAAACAATCCTCAAACGTACAGGCGTTAAATTGACGTTGACGAGAATTGCGGACCTGGATATAACGACAGACCGCGGCGTAACTGTTCCTGCCGGAGTATTGACAACAGATGCCGCCGCGCTTATCAGGGAAGTTGACGTGGTCGTCGAACTAGTCGGCGGAACCACTATCGCCAAGGATTTCATACTTCAGGCGCTTAAACTCGGCAAACCGGTCGTTACCGCGAATAAAGCCCTGATCGCGGAACACGGCGAGGAAATTTTCGCCGCCGCGGCAAAATCCAAAGCAGACGTCTATTATGAAGCAAGCGTAGCTGGAGGTATCCCGGTAGTCAAGGCCCTGCGTGAAGGTCTGGTCTCCAACCGCATCAAACGCATCTACGGCATACTTAACGGCACCTGCAATTATATCCTGACCCGTATGGAACAGGAAGGGCTTGATTTCGAAACTATCCTTAAAGACGCCCAGGAACTCGGATATGCCGAAGCGGAACCTTCCCTGGATGTGGACGGTTTCGACACCGCCCATAAAGCGAGCATCCTGGCGGCGCTGGCTTACGGCGAATGGTTCGGCATGGAGCCGATTTACGTTGAGGGTATCCGTGACGTTTCCCTGCTTGATATAAAATTCGCGGAAGAGCTTGGCTACAGAATCAAACTGCTGGCGATTATAAAACAGATCAATAATGACGTCCAGATCAGGGTGCATCCTGCTTTGATCTCAAAAGATACCATGCTCGCGAATATTTCGGACGTTTTTAACGGCGTTATGATTGACGGCGATACAGTCGGCGAAACGCTGTTCTACGGTCGCGGCGCCGGAAGGAACGCCACCGCCAGCGCGGTAGTGGCCGACCTGGTGGACGTCGCCCTGAACCTGAAACATAACGCGGCGGAACGCATTTCCGCTTTCCGGCCCGGCTCCCAGTTCAACGAACTGATGCCGATGGATGAGGTCAAGGCAAGATATTATCTGCGTCTGCAAGTCAAGGACGAACCCGGCGTAATCGCCAAAATAGCTGAAATTCTCAGTCATCAGAATGTCAGTATTTCCAGCTTTATCCAGCGTGAGGAACGCTCCGGGGAAAACGTACCGCTGCTGATCTTGACTCACGAAACCAAAGAAAAACAGATCAAGGCGGCGATCAGCGGTTTTGAAAAACTTTCTGTCGTCAGCGGAAAAGTAAAACTTATCAGAATAGAGGATATATAATTATGTCCGGAAAACATACTGTTGAAAAAATCGGCGGAACTTCAATGAGTTGTTTCGGCGATATTATGGATAACGTGATAATCGGCGGCCGTTCGGGCCCGGAACTCTACAACCGCATTTTTGTGGTTTCCGCTTACGGCGGCATAACCAATCTGTTGCTGGAAAACAAAAAAACCGGTGAACCGGGAGTCTACGGTAAATTTGCCGAAGGCAACGACGAATGGGAAGACAAACTGAACGAAACCCAGCAGGAAATGATAAAATACAACCGTGCTTTTGAAGCGATCGGACTGGATCAGAAAGCCGCGGACGCTTTTGTCAACGAACGGGTGGAAGGAATCAGGGCATGTCTTAATGACCTGATGCGCCTGCGTTCTTTCGGACATTTTGATCCCAGGGATTACCTGCCCGCCACCCGTGAATTTCTCAGCGCTTTCGGCGAGGCGCAGAGCGCTTTCAATTCTGCTGAAATATTGAAACAACACGGCGTTAACGCGGTCTTTGTGGACCTGACCGGCTGGAAGGAAACCAAAACCCATCTCATGGATGACGCTATCACATTGGCGTTCAAAGACCTCGATCTTTCCGCCTGTATGCCGATCGTAACCGGTTACGTCAAATGCGCCGAAGGCATTATGAACCGCTTTAACCGCGGTTACAGCGAGATAACGTTCAGCAAACTGGCGGTGCTGACGGACGCGCGGGAAGGCGTTATTCACAAGGAATTTCACCTTTGCACCGCCGACCCGAAACTTGTCGGGACAGATAAAGTCAGGATCATCGGCAACACCAATTTCGATATCGCCGATCAGCTTTCCGACATGGATATGGAAGCCATCCACGCCAGGGCCGCGAAGCTGATGGAAATGCAGAATATTCCGATCCGGGTAAAAAACGCTTTTGAACCCAAGCATGAAGGAACCTTGATCAGCCGGGATTTTGTTTCCGATCATCCCAGGGTGGACATGATTTGCGGCCGCAAGGATATTATCGCGATTGAAGTATTCGATCCGGAAATGGTCGGGGTCAGCGGCTACGACTACAGACTGCTGAAAAGTCTTGCCGACAACGATATTAACATTATCGCGAAAAATACCAACGCAAATACCATCACGCATTACGTTTCAGAAAAATCCAAGGGATTGAAAAAATGTGTAGAAAGCCTGGGAAAACATTCTCCCGGCGCTAAAATAACTACGTGCGAAGTCGCGATTGTCGCGGTGATCGGCAGCAATATGAATATCCCCGGTTTCCTCTCGCGTGCGGCTAATGCCCTGGCAAAAGCGAATATCAACGTACTTGCGCTCACCCAGTGCATGCGTCAGGTAAATATGCAGTTCATAATTGAACGCGGTTGTTTTGAGGAGGCCCAGATCGCTTTACACAAGGAATTTGTGGAACGCGATTAGATTTTGGTCAAAAGGGAGATAAAAAGTGCATTCAAGCGAACAAATTCAAGTTGCTCTTGGAGAGCGTTCCTACGACATAATAATTCAGCCGGGGATTCTGGACCGTGCGGATGAAATGCTCCGGGAATTCTGTTCAAACCGCTCCTGCCTGGTTGTAACGGACAGCAATGTTGAACCGTTATATTTTGAGCGGCTTAAAGATTTCAACTTTCCAAAATTCGTTTTTCCGGCCGGGGAAAAACACAAGAATATCGACACGATAACCGCCATTTGCCGTCAGGCCGTCGGTTCCGGGCTTGACCGGAAATCCGCCATCGTGGCTTTGGGCGGCGGCGTCTGTGGCGATATGGCCGGTTTCGCCGCGGCGGTTTATATGCGCGGTATAGATTTTGTTCAAGTACCGACGACACTGCTGGCAATGGTTGATTCAAGTGTCGGCGGCAAAACCGGAGTGGATTTGCCGGAAGGCAAAAACCTGGTCGGCGCTTTCTGGCAGCCGCAACTGGTGCTTATTGACCCGGAAACTTTAAAAACCCTTCCCGG
>JBAYCO010000433.1:0-3900 GCA_041668685.1 Victivallaceae bacterium
AAATTCCGCCGCCGCCCGTCAGGGGGCGCTGCATATTTACCGGGAATACTGCGAAAAATGCCAGTCTGACTGCAACAGTTGCAAATGGCTGTAGCTCTTAAGCCGTCTATCCGTGTCCGTCTGTGTCCGTCCGTGTTTATCCGTGTTCCCCCCTATCTCTTCACCTTTTCCTCCTTGTAAAATCTAAATTGAGACTTATATTATAGACAGCCGGGTTCTTCTTTTTTTATGGGGGTGATCCGGATTCGACTGGATTAGTTACTGGTTGATGGCATGCCGAGGATAATCGTTGGCCTCGTTAATCATCGATTGCAATAATAATTGCTGAAGAACAATACGCATTAGCAGCATAGTTCTGCTACGTCTCTCCTCTGACGGACGCTAGGAGGGTAGAGGCGTCATAAAGCGCCCTGGCCTTGGAATCTGGTCTTTTGGTTCCGGGTAAGATTTTACAAAGACTAGTCTGAATGCAAGCCCTGTTCATTGGCATAGCAGGAGGACGATAAACTTAAAAGATGAACTATGCATGTAGAAGTCTTCTTTTCGCTCTTTCAGCACGCGGGTTCGACTCCCGCCACCTCCACTTTTCGCCTCATGAAATGAGGCTTCGCCTTGGCACGGCGAAGTCCAGGACGAAGCCGGGCTAAACGCAATACTGCTCAGTTAACAAATTTTGAGCCGTCAGGCTCTTTGGAGTGCGGCGGTCCTCCGCCGCTTTAAATTGTTTGCAAACCTGTTCTTTTACGAGAAATTTTGAGCGTACAGATTGGAAAGCACAAGAGGACTTGCGCGTTCCAAAGCGCTTCGCGCAAGATTTTAATCCGAGTTTCTTACCTTTCAAAAGTTGACAAACAGCAATTAAAAATTACCTGGAAAAACCTGGAAAAATTTCGGGTTTTTTTTATTAATATGTCTTGACAACAGGCCTGTCTGGCAATATAATCTATTTAAGCAATCGGTTGCACAAGGTAAAAATAATCCGGACAATAAGAGTTTTTTTTACGGTTTTAAGCAATCGGTTGCATAGATGACTGGAGCTTTATGAAAAACAAAAGAATGACTATTCACAGAATTGCGGAATTGGCCGGGGTAAATGCATCAACCGTATCCCGTGTATTCAATCCGAACTGCCGCAATTCGATATCCGCGCCGGTTTCCCAAAAAATTCTGGCTATTGCGGAAAAATACGAGTATGCGCCTAAAAACTCCGCCAGGTCGCTTGCCTGCGGGCAAAGTTTTAACCTTGGTATACTTTTACATGATCTTGAAAGAGATTTTACTTCACCGGCTTACTCGCTGGTGATCAGCGAATTTTGCCGGGAAGCCGTTCGGCATGGTTATCAGGCAGTGCTGTTGCCGGTCGAAAACGGCAACTTTGATCAGGGAACCGCCCGTCATATTCGCGGCGGCAATGCCGACGCCTATTTAGCCGGATACCCATTGATGGGAACCGAGAGCATGCAGGAACTGAAAAAACGGAATATTCCGGTAGTTTCCTATATTTCGGATAAGCTTTGGGATAGTTCCAGTCTGAGAGGCAGTGTTGTCTATTTAGACAATGCTCCCGCTTTTGAGCAAATGTTTACTACTGTTCGGGAATACGGGTTTTCTGATTTCGCACTCTTTTGCCCGGAAGGGAAATTTAATTCTTCCCGTTTTGTTTTTTACGAGCAATACCATAGTTATGGTTTGAACTTAAAAGAGCGGATTTTATTCAAGGCAGAGTCAAGTCCAATGTTATTGCTGGAACGTGCCAGGACTGCCGCCAAGGCGCAGATAAAGCGGATACTGAAGCATCAACTGATAATTTGTTCTACTGATTTGGTTGCGCTTGGTTTGTGCGCCGCATTGCATGAGGCCGGAATAACTCCGGGCAAAGAAATTTCAGTGATCGGTTATGACAATATCGAGGAGAACCCGGCTTTTCATTGTGCCGAAGCTCCGTTTTTGGCGACAATCGCCAAGGATGACGCTCGTGCCGGGGCGGAAATGGTCAGACTTTTGTTACGGCAACTTAAGAACTCAGACTCCAAATTCGAGCCCGAAGAGTTGCCTTTGCCGGCAAGATTTATAGCCAGGGCCAGTTTAGGACGTGTTTAACATTATGTATGTTTATGATAGAACAAAGAACAAAGTCAAAATTAACTCAGGGAGGTCTCAAATGAACCAGAAAACCAATGATATGCGTGTAAATATTTTTACACTCATCGAACTCCTCGTCGTGATCGCTATCATAGCGATCCTCGCCAGCATGTTGCTGCCGGCATTGAACAAGGCCAGGGACAAGGCCAAAGGCATTGCCTGTTTAAACAATCTCAAGCAGACCGGGTTGGCGGTTCAACAGTACAGTAATGACTATGACAGTTATTTGGCATATTATTCTTTTGGAGCTTCCAGCCCTTTGTACTGGTATGAGGAAAACGCCTGGATGAATACATATCTCGGTAACGTCTATAAGGAACTCCGACTTTGCCCTGCAGACCTTAAACTGGGAGAAAAAACCGGTGCTACCTGGCACAGCTATACCTGGAACACGGACCAGATAGCATACAGTTCCGGTGTAGGAACTTATGATTTCTGGGGGCGAAAAATAATAAAAGGCAGTTACGTTTTGGCTGCGGATTACAACTATTATAATCAGTCCGCGTGCGGCAGTCGTGGGCCGGGGGTATTCGGCGCTACCAACAAAAGTGACCGGGTTGGTTTCCCGCATACCGGGCGTGCAAACCTGTTGTTTGATGATGGCCATGTCGGGATAATAGGAACCAATGAATTAGTTGCCTTGGAAACTGATCCCACTCCCTGAAGAAATAACTACATATTGGTAAAGCAACCGGGGAAAATGCGCAGACATAAAGGTTGTTTTTGTTCATCTCCTGAAATTAATTCCGAAAAAATGTTATTAGCATATGATTAATAGAGCAAGTTTATACTGCGGGATATTATTTTTGATAATCAGCAGTATTGGAAACAACCTGACGGCGGATTATGTGCGCCGGGGCGATATGACGGGATTTTATTCGCTTACTGCCGGGAGCGGCAAAACCGCGATTGATAAATCCCGGCACAAGAAGGACGGCGGAATATTTTTCGCGCAATGGGTAACTGAGGATAAAACTGCGCTTCTTGAATTCAGGGAGCCTTTCAGCTGGGTCGAATTGCCGAAGCATAGCTTGAATTACAGGAAAAGTTTTACCATACAGCTATGGATACTCCCGGATAATTATCTGGGCAGCAGGTTCCTGGTCAGCAACGGTACATTCTGGCTGCCTCAAGGGTATATGTTCTATTTGAATGAAAAGAAATTATGTTTCAAGATGAATACCCGTTCCGGCGTTTATAAAATACACGCTTCTTTATCCTGCGGCAGCCGGCATTGGCTTAACGTCGCCGTTTCATATGATGCGGAAGGCAAAAAGCTGTCTCTCTTTGCAAACGGCCAACTGCTGAAGCAGGCTCCGGCTTCGGGAGAACTGAAACCGTACAACGCCTATTCGAAAAAGCCGTGCATCGGGGCTATAGCGTGCGGAAACAATACTGTCAGGAATGAATATAATTGGCAATTCCGGGGTTTTATCCGGGATGTGCTGTTTTATGGCGTCAGCCTGTCTCCGGCTGAAATAGCCGCAAACTATAAAAATTCCAAAGCTGACTGTGAAGCTGTCGCTATTTGCGGTAGAGAGCAGCGGGAGGCAAAACTGTTTACGTCCCGGATCCGGGTTCGCGTAAAGGATGAACACGACCGGGAAATTGCGGCACGGATATATCTCAGGAATACCGCCACCGGGCGCTATTACGGTCCCGCCCGCTTATTTTATAACCAGAGCGGAGATATGCGGAAACCGGCATATTTCTATGTGTCGGCCGGTTCCGCCTGTTCGCTGCGGGTTCCAGCCGGGA
>JBAYCO010000434.1:0-3888 GCA_041668685.1 Victivallaceae bacterium
ATCAACGCAAGGAATAGTACAACAATAATCCGATATGTTTTCATGTTTTCTCATCTTGAGTAGTTGACTGTGAAAAGAAATATTATTCATATAATACCTTACTTAACATAAAAACTCAAATACCAATATACTTTTATTCTCAAAAGTACACCTGTCCCAATAATTTTTTGAATAAGAAAAAAAAGAAGTGGAGCCAACTTGGTCGGAACAGTATATTTCAAAACGCGGACATCCGGGATTCGATTCTTTTACGCAAAATTCCTTAACATTGTGTTTGAGAATTGTACCATTTTATGAGTTCTATTGTCACATAGTTACTATGATTATGAATAAAGTTAGTAACTTTGCAACAATTCACTTACAAACTTTATATATTGACACATAGCATCAATAAAACGCAAGCAACTATCATTATATATGGCAAAACTAAAAAGGTGAGAAAGCAACTGAAAAAAAGGATTTATTATAAAATTTAGACTGAAATGAAAGGATTTTCATGGTCTCTTTTTTATGCACAGGCTAATTTAATTGGGCAACAGGCTGTTGCCCAATTAGAGAATGGAAAAGCAACATCATCAATTTCACTGTTATCGCAAATTCCATGGAGCCAGAATTTAGTTGTTATCTGAAGGCAACTCTCAATCAGTATAGACTATTATATAGAAGCTGGAGCCGGAAAAAAAATCCGGCTCCGCTTTTGGGCGAATCCGGATTTTTTAGTAGTAGAGTGATCAACTCATTTTAAATAACCCTATTCAAGGCTGTAAGTTGTTTAATCTTTTTTCAATAATCTCTATATTGTTCATTAATTCTGCAAAATCTGGATGCTTGCCATATATCATAATTTCCATTTCCGCATAATCTTTTTCCAGATCATTAAGCAAATACTTTGGCGGAACGAGCTTTAGTGTTCCCGGTCGCGCAAAATCGTATTGAGCCCATTTACGTGGATAAAATTTTTTTTTGAATTCAACTACCTCAGCTAATAAAGATAAATCCAACAATGCGAATTCTGCGATTTCTGAGCGCATAAGTTGAAAAACATCATAATAATGCCGGGAATAACCTTTGGGTTGAGGACTGCTTACTGGTCTATGTGCTTCCTGATGCAATATGGTTATTTTTTCCCAGAATGTACGTTCAGCTTTTATTGCCAGGACTTCCGTATCCGGATTGGTAAAAAGATGCGGAAATTCTTCAGCAGCATATGGCTTTATCCTATAAACACTATGCGGCTGCCATGCCGCCAAAGGGCCGATTTCAAGTTTTATATAGGGAAGTATATAATCTACCGGAAAACTTGCCGGGTATTTTACCTGGATGATATTCCCGTCATCCTCATCTAATACCGCAGAACATGCCGGATTAACCAAATTATCAATCAACGGCTGTAGAACGTCTTTTATGTAGTCCCTGGCTTCCTGGTCGATCTGCTTGTTGATTTTATCTTGTTTAGTGCGGGAGATACCTGATGCCTGGGGATTTATTGAAGTTAATAATTCCCAGTTCAGAATTAAATCGACATCCTCGGAAAAGCGTTCTATTATATTAAAAACCTTTGATAAACTCGTTCCGCCTTTGAATATGATATGACTGTTTATGTCGGAGCAGGAAAATAGCCGTTTTAATATCCAGCATACCCAAAAGTCTTTTTCTACAACAGCGGGAGCCATTTTGCGCCTTGCGGCTGTTTCCCCAAATAACTCGATGCGTTCCTCTTTTGAAAATTTTAAAATATTATCCATTAATCCTCGTCATTGTTACAAATTTTCTTAATGATTTCATAAATCCAGCCGGTTATGTATTTAGTGTCTTTCAATATGCGTTTGCGTTCCGCCGGAGAAAAATGTTTTCTGATCTTTTGAATTATATCTTCGTCAATGCGTTTTGCTTCAAGAGCCTTTAAAGCCTGAACTATTATTTCGCTTTCAGGATAATTCAATTTAGATGCTTTCAGACCAGTTTTTTTAAACTCCAGCGCTGTTCCCATAATATCATAAGAACGTTTAGGACCGTCAGAAAGAAAAACGATTTTCCCGGGAACCTGATTGGACAATCCCAATTTATTCAAAGCCGCCGCTCCGGTGGGTTGTATCTGCCAGTTAAATTTACGGGCTAATGCATGTGCCGTTTGAAACAAATCCGGGCTAAGTTGACATTCCAGCAATTGACTGTAAGCAGGATAATCATAGAGCCCACGAGCAATACGCCGTATTTTTCCTGCGTTATTCAGCCGAGCCAAGCTTAAATCAATTGCACCGGGACTTCCCAACTCCATAAAATCTTTTTGAGAGAAAGCCCAACCCCTGCCTTTGCCGTATATTTTGCTAATTATTTTATCTTCAATAGATTGCATTGTTAAATGCTCCGTTATTTTGTAAGGAAAAATATACACTTTTCCTTACAAAATTTCCAGTGCTTTATAAAAAAATCGAGGTTTCTTTCTAAAATTGCCATTATTTAAAGTTCAAACCCTCTTTCTTCCTGTAGAATTTCTTCATTTTCCATATTCATTTTCGGGGAAACAATATTCATATATTCCTGCCTTGCGGCTATCAGGTCGTGTCCGGTTAAATGTTCGGAATTGCGTTTTACACTGTCGTAAAGATGCTCGAAATCAGGGGTGAAAACTTTTACTGACTGACGGCCGCGGCTGGAGCCGACGTAACAGGCGCGATTGTCCATTTGGGCGGCGACTAGGATTGCATGGTCACAGGTTGAACCCTGACTTCTATGGCTGGTGGTCGCGTAACCGTAGGATATGGATTCGAAATCATGAGGAATCGTTCTGCCATCAGTTAATTGAATTTCGCCGTCCGGATAAACTTCCTCGATGGTCGCGGTATCACCATTGACTAACTCATATCCAGGATTATTGGCGGTAATCAGGATTTTATCTCCGGGCGTTAAATCCAATGACTTCATTACTCCGACGCTAATCGCGTTTTTTAATTTACTTGGCGCCAAGCTTTCACCATTGGTAAATATAAGCTTATTTTTCTCTACTCTTTCAATAGTCAGAATATCGTGTTTTTGATACGGAGTTCCGAATAACGGGGTATTGAAACGGATGGAATAACCCGGCTTGTAAGTCTGATAATTTGTAATTTGTTGACGGGTCCAGTTGTGATCCTGAAAACAGGTTCTTGGGTGTTGTTCTCCTAAATCCAAGCCGGTTTCCCTGCGAACGAGGGCGTTTAACGTATCTATTTCCCTGTGAGTTGGAGATACTAACAAGCATTTTTTCCCGCTATCAACGGCAGCAACATAACTTCGGGCGGCTGCCGATAAATAATGATGGCTTTTTTCTTCGATTACTCCGAGATCATTCAGGCGTTCCAGTCCTTCAGCAGTCCGGTTGTTTGCCATGAGTTGTACCGCTTTGCGGTAATGTTTTGGGATTTGCCGGATGATTTGGGATAACTCGAAATTTTTGATATTGCTGTAAAATTCGAGCATTTTCAGAAAATCGCCGGCTTCCACGGATAAATGCTGCCTGCGGTCCCCGACAAAAAGTATTCTGGCGTTATTTTGTTTTGCCATATACATCAATCTATGGCCGACCGCCGCGCTGACCAGCGAACTTTCATCGACGATCAGCACAGTGTCTTTGGGGATTTCCGGTTTGTTCATGAACGCCGCTACGGTCGCAGCATTCTCAAAGCCGTCATCCTGTAAAACCTTGACCGCGCCCCTGGTCGGAGCAAGATATAGGGGATTTTTGTCGGCAGCTATCAAACCGGAATGAACCGGCTTGAGTACGGTGGTTTTGCCCGCCCCTGCATAACCACGCAGGATACAGGCAAAATCCCGGCATTGTAAAATGCCGTTGACAGCGTTCCGCTGAAGAAGTGAGAGTTTGCTGGTATCCACTTCGGCTTGCTCGCC
>JBAYCO010000435.1:0-3888 GCA_041668685.1 Victivallaceae bacterium
CCCCGTCCTTCCAGCCGTATAAAATCGGCTCATGAATCCACAAATAATCCTGCCGTCCCAGGACTAAAGAGTCCTTTTTCCACACCAGGCACTGGCGCACCTGAAGTCCGGCGGCTTTGCACGCTCCCCGGAAATTGTAACCCTCGGAATCCGCATGAAAGATGTAATACGACGCACCCGGCTTCATGACCGCCACTGCGTTCGTAAACGCCGCCGTCAGGAAATTGAAGAACTCCGCATCATCCATATTGTCGTTCTGAATGGTTAAATGTTCAGTTGTGCCGCCTTCATAGGCAACATTGTACGGCGGGTCCTGGAGCAGTAAATCCGCCGGTTCACCGCACATCAGCGCCTCGACGTCCACACTCCCGGTCGAATCTCCACACATCAGGCGGTGACTTCCAAGCTGGTAAATTTCGCCGCGCTTGCTGAACGGCTCATCAGGTGTTTCCGGTACCTCATCCGGGTCGGTCATGCCCTCGGTTATTACCTCGTTGCCGTTGATAATTTTATCGAGTTCGTCACTATCAAAACCCAATAATGACAGATCAAAATCCATATTCTGGAGATCGGCCAGTTCCAACGGCAACAGATCATAATCCCACTCCGCGATGTTCCCGGTCTGGTTATCCGCGATCCGGTACGCCTTTACTTTGTCCGGCGGCAGATCGGCCGCGACATGAACCGGAACTTCCGTAAGTCCGAGCTGTTTTGCGGCGCGTAATCTTGTATGTCCGCAGATGACGACCATGTCTTTATCCACGATTATCGGTACGCGCCAGCCAAACTCTTTAATGCTGTTTGCGACCGCGTCCACCGCATTATCATTAATGCGCGGATTGTGTTCATACGGGATGATTTCATTAATGTTTCTTTGTTCGATCTGCATAGAGACCTCCTGAATTTTGCGCCGATTCTTGTGTAAGAACGGCAAGGGTTAAATGCCCGGAACGGGCGAAAAAGAATAATTTTTAGTAAAGGAAACGACGGCCATACGGGTTCTCGTATTCGCGTCTTCTGCCGTAAGGATCGATGGCACGGTAAACTTTCCTGGCGGAACGGTCGCCGGTAGCGCGGCCGATTTCCAGGCCGACTTGGGCTTCCACGGTTTTGGCGAAATTCCGCTGCTCGGACGGCATTGACAATTGTTCCAGAAATGTATCCGCGATCCGTTTGCCGAGCTGTTCCGGGTAACGCCGAATCGCGCTCGGCGACGGGATCGTCAGGCGGTAAAACAACGTGTCGTCAAAAGTAATGAACCCGATGTCGCTGCCGATCTGAATCCGTTTCGACTGCAAGTAATAAAACGCCGGTTGCGCCTGTTCGACCCGGTGGAAGAATACGGAATCAAGCCGGATATCATCATCTTCCAGCCAGGACTTTAATAATTTCAGCGCCTCTTTTTCATCCTTTGCGAAACCCGCCGCCATGGGTTCGCCGTTGAATTCCCGCAGCGCCTCGCAGCAGCCTCGAAGGAATTCCTGCCCGTTGTACACCGGGCAGCCAATCAAGCCGATACGTTTGAAGCGGCATTCGATCAAATGTTTTGTGCCGTGGCAGCCGCCGGCAAAATCGCCATCATCAACCCGCCAACAGTCGGCTCCGTCCAGGCCGCGCCCGATAAAGGTTATCGGGAACCCGTCCCTTACCAAAGCCGCCAGCGGCATGTAGCCGTTGATCATTTCCGGCGTCGCCGAGATCAGCGCCCCGGAATAATGTCCGGCTACAAGTTTGCGGATTATTTTCCGGAACGCCCAGGCGTTGCCGTGGTGCTGCCGGACGTCCAGTTTCCAGCCCGCACACTGAAGCCAAACGCCGATCTCTTTCGATACCCGCTGCCAGTGTGCCGAATCGGTATCCGGTAAGAGTAGCGCCACACTTTTCAGACTTTCCGGCAGTTCAGAACGCACCACGGTTTCGCCATTGAAACGGTTGGAGATCAGTTTCTCTTTCCGCAGCAGCTTCATGCCCGCGGAAATAGTATTCCGGTGCAGTCCGAGTTCTTCGGCCAGCATATTCACGCCGGGCAACGCTTCTCCAGGCCGATATTCACCGAGACGGATTTTTCGGCGGACATAATCGGCGACAAACCGATGGCCGCGGGCCGGATTGGATTCGTGATTTTCTTTCGTCATGGCATCCTCCTTTAGTTGGATTTGAAAAATTATGAAATATGCCGTTTTCAGGACTTTGCACTTTTCCGAAAATGGCGATTAGCAGTTTGTGGACTGAAAAATTAAGTATTTTACAATGAAATAGTTATAACGAAAACCTTGCACACCGAGGCCTGATTTTGCCCCCTTTTTGAGGCCTTCAAAGGTAAAGTTGCAAAACGCCGATTTCCGGCGTGTGCAAACTTTTTTGCCGGACACCAAAAATCGCCCGATTTAACCTCAAAATTTTAGTGCCGGCACTACTCCCCGGAAATCCGGCCCGAAACGCCGTATCCGCAAAAATCCGAAAAAGCGGACAGGGGGGCCTGTCCGGTTTGCTTTTGTAAGTGCCTGCAAATCAGTACAGTTATAAAAAGCGGACAGCAAAACAAACTGTGTATTAACGCGTGCCCCCTTCCGCCGCCCTATAACCCGTTGAGCCGCAAGAGGAACCGTCTTTATCGTTTCCATAATAAACGATAAAAAGAGGCGCTTTTTGAGGTGGAGCTTGTCAATCCAGCCTTTTGTTCAGGAGTTTGGTTCTATTCCCGCATGGTGTCCATTCGCCGTCAAAACGAAACGCTCGTCCCGTAACCCGCGCCAGGCAAAGCACTTGCAACGCCAGCGCCGGAGCGCCGCGATAGCCGCAGATCGCGTAGAAACAGCCTTCTGACGCTGATTACCGCCATTTTCGCATGATGACTGCGGCCTGCCGCCCTTGAGCGTCGGCGGGGCATTTCTCCGCGTCTAAGTCGAAACACAAAAATATTTACAACCGGAACATTGTGCCGATGAACGCAAATCGAAGCGAGCGAGGTTACAGAAAAATAAGCTTGACCGCTTACTCGTCCCAGACATATTCAACCTTGCGTTTGCGCCTGCCGGCGATGATCTGGTTGACCCGGCGCGTACTTACGTCCATGATATTGGCGATCTCCTGAGCGCTCGCTCCCTGTTTCGCCAGGCTGATAACGATCTCCTTTTTGCCCGGATCGCGGGTGCGTTCTCCGGGAATGTAGAGCAGTCCGGTAAAATGATGTTTTACCTGCTCGTAGAGATTTCTCGGCAGGACGTCTTTGGCGTTGGCATACTTTTTCATGTGGCCTCCTTGGGTTGATTTTAACGGTTTGTACCTATAAGCTCTCATTTGCGGACATAGCCAGTCGAGTCGCGCGCGAAAACCCTAAATCAGGGGGAAAATTGCGGGGGCTTTTTATAGCCCCGCATTTCCCCCCTTTAGGGGGGAGGTGTGTATGTATATGAGTTCCGCTTTAACTTTAAGTTCTGATTATCAACGGCTTAACCCCGGAACTCACCGGCCGGGGCGGAACTCATGTTGACACACTTTTTTGGGTGTGTGTATAGGAGTTCCGTTTTTGTTGTATTCTGCTTATTATCAGCATGTTAACCCCGGAACTCATAAAATTTCCGGCGGAACTCGCGGAACTCATAGCGGAACTCATTTCCGGGTGAGTTCCGCCATGAGTTCCGCTATATTTATCAGCCATATTCATATCCCGATCCGCGCTCTTATTTTCCGAATCCAGCGTTCGGTAACGTCGAACTTCCGGGCCAGTTCGATGTTATCGACATCCGGATTACCGATGATTTCCGTAATTATTTTTATCTTGGCGGAACTGTCTTCCTCTGGCTGCGGTTCCGTGGCGAATCCGACCGTCCTGTCCGGCATTACCCAGCGGTACAGCAGACCATCGACCTGCGCCAACTGGAGCAG
>JBAYCO010000436.1:0-3868 GCA_041668685.1 Victivallaceae bacterium
ACCGGTACCCCAGCGAATTCCGCGTCAATTTCCAGTTGCGTAAAGAATTTCGCTTTATTAGCCTCAAAAACCTGTTCAATCCCAGCCTCGAACCAATGTCCCCGCTGCAAGATCAACTGCTTCTTCAAAGCAGCCATGACCTTATCATATTCCTGGTCACGATACCAATTCATGATTTTATCCGCAGATGGATGTTGATTGCCAAAAACCTTACCGGCAACAGCCGACCTCAAACACTCCGTCCCCTTGCCGATATCAGAAAGCCCGACATATTTACTCCGATCCCCAAGCTGCTTCGCTGTATGACATTCCCCATGCTTCAACAGCCCACGAGCGACTTGACTCATCAGCCCCATGGCTTTTGCGTTCATTTTAACCTCCGTAAACAGAAGCAGCCCCGCCCGTGCTTCCGCACGGACAGGGCCGACAACTTTTTATGTTAGCTCAAGCGCTTAATATTTTTTCCTGCTGTTTGATTATTTCCCTTATTGCAGACTCATCCTGTTCCGGGAGCTTTACGACAGTTCCAGTGCTACCGGAAAGATAAATCGCGTCTTTCTTTATGACCATCAGTTCCGCACTGCCAAACTGCCAGCGGGTTCTGTTTATCGCCCGTTCTATAGACAAACAGTCTTTGCTTTCAGGCAGGAAAATACCTTCCCACCAGTCACACAAGGCGTTACGGAATTCTTCCTGTTGAGTTTCCCAGGAATCACATTCGCCGCTGTCATTCGGTTCCCAGAGCGAAACCAGACAATCTTCCAGGTAATAGAGGGTATTGTTTATGTCCGCGCCTTTACATATCCAGGCACGATCATCGGCATAAGGCTCGAAATATCCGTACAGGCTTTCGTTGTCTTCACCCAGTAAAACCGCCTGTTCCAATGAACGTATCAGTTCCACTTCCCGGCCCGGCTGAACATATATCACTTCCAGACTGTCCGCCAGTCCCGACTGTACCTCATCTTCACGGGGAGCCAGAGCGTTTAACGGAATGACCGAAACTTTCCCGTCACACGTCACCCGCAAAGCCACATTGTCGGCAGTCAATTGAGTATAATCAGAATACCATTTGTAACCTTCATACGGAAACAGATAAATGTTCAACACGTTATCCGCATCGTAAAACAATATATCCAGGTTGTGATTGCCCGAATACCAATATTTCTTCAGGCCCTTAGGAACTGCGGCTTCCCGCTTTATCTTTTTCGCTCCGCCCAATTGGGAATAAACCTTGTAGGGCAAATCGTGACTGTTCTGCGCGTTGACATATTCCGCCAGCATATCTTTGATATCTTTCAGCAGCCGGTAATATGTTTTATCCTCGACGATACTGTCACGTGCCGGTAAAGTCAGATGGATTTTGCTGTCCTCTTCCGGAAGTACGACGAGCGTCAAACCATTTTGCAGTACCGCTTTTACCAATGGTTCGATATATGAATAAAGACGGAACGCATGCCCATGATAATTAAAATACAAGGAATTATAAGTGTAGGAAAAATTATCTACTTTCCGGAAATACATTCTGACCCCGTTTACGACTCTTTCAAGCAGCCGGGGATTATTTTCTATATTGTCTGCCAGATTTAATCTGTACTCTTCACTGACAGTCTGCTTGACCCCGTCGATCAGCATGGTAAAAGTCGAAGGTACGGGAAAATGCTCCGCCACCTCCCGGTAATCATGTTCTTTTATTTCGATGCCGTTATGTAAACGGAACTCGACATTATGAGCCGGATCATTGAACTTTATTGTTTTGACCTCAAGTTTTGAGTTTTCCTTAGTAAGCTGCTCTTTTGTCGCTTTGACAATATAAGCTGAATTCCCGTCTTTCCTGGAAATTACATCTACCGACTCAAACAGCGTCGATACGAAAAAGCCCATGCCTGCCGGGTCTTCGTTTTTGATACCCTGTTTTTCCCAGCCTGATGATCCGAGCGAAAATAATTTCCCGAAATCGTCAAACGCCAGTCCGTCATGAGCGATAGTCAATGTTTTGTCAATAAACGAAATAAGGGCATCTGTCCGGTGCTGGCATTTGTCCTTAACTCATATTGTTGACGAGTTGTTCAGTTTGTGTTTCTATGCCGATTTCCAGATTTAACAGTTTCTCCAGAATATAGCTCTTTTCTCTGTATTCTTCAATAATCTTTTCATATTCTTTGACCAAACGTTTTGTTTTTCTCACTGAAAAAGCGATTTCATCAGTATTCATTCCTTTCTGCCGACACAGCAGGAT
Organism: Victivallaceae bacterium; assembly: GCA_041668685.1. GTDB lineage: Bacteria > Verrucomicrobiota > Lentisphaeria > Victivallales > Victivallaceae > JAHOYW01. Next base: position 2,240 of record JBAYCO010000436.1, read on the forward strand.
TTGCTTGAAAGCCACGATATACCTTTCTATTGCCCGCACGGAATGATATGTTTCCCTGCTGACCTGCTGGACGGTTTTTTGTTCTATGAAAAGCTTGTTTATGATGATTTTCTTGTGTGTCAGGCTCGGTCCCATATCATGGATCGTCCCGCGGCGGGGTAATACCGTTTGACTTTCGGTTTCAATCTCGGAGATATATTTACTGACTGTTGGCTGAGATATTTTGAGGATGATAGCAATTTCAGCATTGGTCATGCAGCCGTCCTGTTCAAATGCCTGTCGGCAAATTCGTTCGGCAGCTTCTTTTTTTATTTCTCTTAACTTCCTGCCCTTCGCCCGATCCATTGCATCCTGAGATTGCACAAGGTCAAGTACAACATTGGTCAAGCGCGTATTTTTTATGGATTTGCCGTAAGAGCCTTTTTCATTTTTATGGACAGTCGGCCAGGAAATTTGTCCTGGCCGCAAGTGATTTGTTTCCGGGAAAAACTGCAAAACCATATCATTGATGGTTTTGACTAAGACCTGCCGGGTTCGAAATCCTGCAATTTGCGGGCATTCCTGTGCAAAAAACGCTTCCAATGCTCCCATAAAACTCTTATAAAACTGCGGATTGAAAGCCGCCTGATTATTTGTTATATGCTGTTTCATTGCTTCATCCGCCTTGCGTTCGTAGAGATTTTCGACGTAGGAAAGTCTTTTTTTTCATCCTGCGCCTGGTAATACGCCGCGCCGACGACTTCAATCTCCTGCATTCGGCTCTTAAAAAAGGCTTTATGCTTGAATTCTTCATATATCTCGACAAAAGTTTTGGTCGCGCTGACTGAGATACCGATGGTCCGGCTGATTTCGAAGTCATTAAAGCGTTTTCTCCTCAAATAAGCAACCCGTTTGAATTTTTCCAGGTAGTTTTCAACAGCTTTGAGGCTGTGCTTGATGACGGTAGCTATTTCACTCGGCTCTTTACCCTCGAGCCAATGCCGGATCGCAACAGCGCGATGGCTCACGCCGGGGCCAATATCTTTGACTGTTCCGCGAGTGGGAACGATTATACCGAGTTTACGAAGTTCCGCGATGTCACGCCGGATGGTGCGGACATCACACATCAATATTCTGCCCAAATCCTCCTGGCTCAACAAACCGCTTTGCTCAAGAGCTTCGGAACTGATACGCATTAATTGCCGCTGACGACGCTCTATGCTGGCGTCTTTGTCGTTCCACGAACGTTCCTGCTCGTCTTCATTATCAAGAAGCGTAAGAATGACCGTAACCATACCGCAATCGTTAATAGGCTTGCCAGGCGGCTCTGAGGAAGATACGCAGGAATATTTCAGTTGACCATGCCGAGCCTGTTTTAGTTCCGGATCATTGAAATAAACGTCCTCAATAGTCTCAATAAGCACCTGGGCTTCCCAAGGACTTATTCCGGTGCCGTCAACAGCTATTTTCTTCATCTGCTGGCTGAGTTGTTTGATTTTTAAGCGCTGCTCTTGCGCTTCGCGACTTTTAACTGTACATTGTCCCATGGCGTTTGCTCCTTTTGGTTATTGTCTTGGTCAACAATAATGTCAGGCTCAAACGCCAGCTTTTCAAGCCCAATTAAGGGCTATAGGACAAATGCCCTAATCG
>JBAYCO010000437.1:0-3863 GCA_041668685.1 Victivallaceae bacterium
GCTGACAACCGGAGCGTTCGGCCGGAGATTCCAGGTCGGAGTACGCCGGATCACATACATTTTCCCGGCCTCATACATGATATTCGGATTGTCCGGGTCGATGCGGCGGCCGAGATGATAGGTCTTGACTATTTCATAGCCCCGAATACTCGGAATTTTCTGTTTGGCTACGTTCCTTCCCACAACCAAATCCGGTGCCGGTTTTGATTTCTTTTCGGGGGTAGAATTGCAGCCAACGAGGACTGCCGCGATCATTACTGCTGAGATTGTCTTTTTCATCTTTTTGGGTTCCTTTGTTAATGGTTTGAATGTTATACTTCACGGTAATTTTTGTATTTTTATTTCTTTTTCCTCCTTGTGCTGGTTTGCATTTTTATTCGACTCTTTTTCGCCTCGGACATGTAAATATCCTGGGTGATATAGAGATAAAATTCGGTGCCGGCACGAGCCTCGACATAAACCACGTTTTGCGAAAGTTCTTTGAATAACTGGTCGGATATGTCGCTGGCGCTCTTCTGGAATGCCTTGCCCAAAGCGTCGGCAAAAGTCCCGCCCGTGGTTGTGGTCGTGGTGCTGCCGGTAGTGTCTTCATTTTCCGAAACCATGCCTTCGCCCAATCCGGAAATAAAACTTGCCATATATGCGTACATTTTTTTCTGGTCTTCATTGGAAATAACGTCGCCTTTGATTCCGGCGCTGCCGTCAATTTTCGCCCAGCCGTTTTCAGTCTTATCACAGGCCAGAGCAATGGCATTCAAGACCAGTTTTTTCCCGTTCCATTCGTCACGGTGGGGCCAGACCAGAATCCATTTTGTGCCGGTACCGACCCGGTCCCGCATGGGCGATGAAGCCGCCACGCCGTGGACGATCACTCCAGCCGGAATGACTTCCTTGCCATCCCACCACAGAGGTTCGGTGACCATAGCGATAATCGGGGTTTTCAAATTGGAAGTCATAACCGTCTGGACCAATTCACAGCGCAATAACTGGCCGTAAGGCGCGCTCTGGCTCTTGGGATTGGGTGGAACGCTTGACGGCTTTGCCGTATATAAGCCTATTGGCGGGGTATAGGGTTTTATCCGTGAATTTCTGAATACTATTGGCCTGTTTCCTGATCTGTTACCCGGCCTTTTATTATTAGGTTTTTTCTTATCCGGCTTTTGCCTGGGGATATTTGTCTGCGGCTTTTCCGGTATTTCCGACTTTGAATCTTTTTCCTCAACTTTTATTTCCGGAGCTGGTTCCGGTTTTTGCTTTTCAGGTGAAATTTCAGAAAGAGGCGCGGTATAGACCGTTTCAAAAGGTTCATTTACAAGCTGATTAGCCCTCTCATGCAGTTTTTCTTTTTTCTTGAATATGACATTGCTCAAACCTATATATGAAACAGTTACTATGACTGAAGCCAGAATTATTCCGAGTGGAGACCTTAAAAATTTCATTTTGCCGCCTCCGGGATTGTTTCAATTACGACTTTCCAGTCATTATCAGCCGAAAACTTATTTTTCCTGCCGTCAGATGTACCCGCAACGACAAAGAACGCGAAACTCGTACTCCCTGGCGGCATCACACCGGAAGCGTCAATACAGGCGGGATACAAACGCCGGGCCAATACGGAAAAGTTGGTTTTACCTGGATTGTAACGCAGGGTTTTCTTAGTTTTATTTTTCAGTTCAACCATGAAAACCAGGGAATTGTAGTTATCAAAGCGCCAGCATCTGACTATCGTCGCGGTAAAATCTTTGTAATCGGATATGCACTTGTTGTCACAGACTTTGATCTGGGATACCGCTCCGGGATATTTTTCTTTCAATAAGTCAAAGCTCTTCGCTTTATCCATTAAACCTTTTAATATGGCTGTTGAAGGCGGACGGTAATCCTGTTCGGGATCAATACCGTTTTCGTCGCTGAAATTGACCGTTGACATAGCTTCGGCTTCGTTTTCCTGAAACTTGAGAATGTAGGTATTTCTGCCGTAAACAACATTTATCGTTCCCGATGCCCCGGCCTTTAGCGCCCGGACGCTGAAATAGTAGCTTCCCGGCTGGAAGGACAGGAGAAAATCACAGACCGGGGAACCGTCAATCTTGTAATGGACTTGATTCATTGCCACATTGCCCGCCGCAATCCCCTCGATTTGGCCGGGAAACATGACCGTGGTAACGCCTTGTTTCAGATAAGTCGCAATCGGGAAAACTTTGTTGCAATCCAATTTGTAAGTGATGATTTCCTTATGTTCTTCAGCAGCATGAAGCACGCCTGAAAATAATAGCAGTATCAGGGATAAGATGAATGTAGCACAACCGTCCCGGTTGTGTAGGCTCCCACGATATGACTCAAGCGAGACGCTTGAGCTACATTCCATTTTACTAATCATTTTTTCTCTCCAGTTTCGTAATGGGTTATTTTGACTACGCACAAAGGCATTTTGCCGTTGGCAGAAATATCGGGATTTTTGCAGAGTATGAGCCCCAGACGGAACATTTTTACGTCCACGTAGGAATGATGCATGTAAGTGCAGGTACGGATAAGCTGCCCGGTGACGTTGGCCAGATAGAAACCTTTTTTCTGTTTGAGAACATGGATATTACCGATTTCGCTTTTCTGGATTATGTTTTTCTTGTCAAATTCCCTTTCTTCTTTTTTGATAAGCTCCTTGACCTGCTCTCCACAATTTTTCATGAGAAAAACCTGCTCAAGGCCGACCGGATCATCCGTGCCTTTGGGTGAACGGTCAAGGAGGCTTTTGACCGCGAACTTTACGCATTCAATCTGCATTTTCCGGGCGTCCTTGAACGGCTTTGACTTTACTAAATGGAAATTGGCGGCGTCATCCATGACGATCACTTTTTCCTCATCGGCTTCATGCAGAAGGTAGATAATCAATAACGGCTGGATTATGCTTACAATCCCCAGAAAAATCGCGATTTTCAGGTACAAACGACTCTGTAAATAATGGCTTTTAAAATGATTCATTGCTTTTTCCCCATTGCTTTGGTTACGCTGTTTAATGATATTGACGGCGTTGCGGTTCTGACCGTTGTGTGCCGCCGATTAGTGTTTACGGATGTTTGAGAACTTATTTTTTTCGCCAATGCGGTCATGGGACGGCTTGCCGCCATTGACGCCAGTGAAGCCGTTCGCATATTGCTGATAACCGCCATGCCCGGATTAGCGCCGCTTAGTATTGAAAACATGAGAATCGGGGTGAGAATGTAAAAAATGCACATCCCGATCAAAAGCGCCAGCAGGAATACGAGCAGTCCCAGGAGCGCCCCGCCGCCTGAAACAACTATCACCCCGGATGAAGCGTTCAGGGCGGTCGGTACCCCGACCAGGGCGATACCCTTAAGGATGAAAATATCCGCTATCTGATAGCCGACGCTCCACATCGTTACTGCCAGCGTATAGGTAATGAACTGGTAGAGCCTCCCGCGAAACGGCTCCCAGGCCGCCAGCCCCAGGATAACCGGAGCCATGATCTTGAAAGCGATAACGAAAAACGTCTGGATAAATCCCGATATGGAACGCAGGATACAGGTACAGGAAAGCAGCATCTTGAAGAAATTTGCCTGCAAAGAGGTGATAAAGTCGTCAAAGAAGCCGCTGTCGCCCTCAAAACGTACCGTCCGGCAAATGTCCAGATAAGCGTCGATCTTGCTGTCGCCGGCCGCCGTCATGCTTTCGAAGATTTCCGTTCCCTCATCAACAATCGGGTTATAAAAGGCAATGAAAGCGGTCAGAAAGGCGGTAAACAAAATGCGTTCAGAGAGTCCCGTCGCACGTGCCTTGAAAACGCCGAGTAAAAACGCTCCCGTAATCGAGGCGTATGAAAAATACCTCAGATAGCCGCTGATAATATTGAC
>JBAYCO010000438.1:0-3856 GCA_041668685.1 Victivallaceae bacterium
ATGCAACTCCTCTCCGAAAGGAACTCCCATATACTTGAAGGAAGATACCGCGACAGCATCTCCCTCGCCATGGCGGTGCTGACCCTGCCCTTCGTGGAAGCCGAAGCAGGTTTCGGACAACACGGCCGGCTCTGGGAAAAGAACTATGCCAACAGCGCCTGTATCCGGCAGATATTGCGGGATGTATTTCAGCCTCACAATATGATAAAACGCCTGGCGGTTTCCGCATACAATATTCTTAATATGCAACCGGATTTCTTCAATCCGGAACGCAAGGTAGGCAAACTGCTGCATTCCCACGGCTACGAGCACGCCCGCGAACTGCTGATGCTTCAGAATGCGGTCTGCTGGCAGGATAAAAAATTAGTCCAGAAATGGCCGCGGCCGCTGTCTGCGGAAAAACGTCTGCGCCACCGGCGACGGCCACGAAACCCCGGAAACCATGCAAAAACCGGAAATTAATTCAACCGCAATACTGCTGACCGACAGCAGCGGTTACATTTACCTCCGGCAACAGCCGGACGGCAAAATAACCCTGCCTCGCGTTAATGACGGCCTGCAATTTAATACATCTTCGGAACTTCTGGCGGGAACGCTGGAAAACCGTTCCGTTTCCGTAAAATTGGCGGAGATCCTTCCGGATGAAGTTACGCCCTCTGATATTATCCGCCTGAGTTTGCAGGACGCGATTAATATGACCGGGGACGGGCGAATCGATGACATCCTGACAACAGCGGCTCTTTTAAAGGCCGAACATTTCAAGCTGCTTAAACGCACAACCGAAGTGCTTTACGAAGATGAATACTGTATCGCGGTCAACAAGGTTCACGGCCTTCTGGTTCACCGGACAAGCATGTCCGGGGACAAGGATTTTCTCCTCCAGAGGGTCAGGAGCCAGTGCGGTAAAAAAGTTTATCCGGTACACCGGCTCGACCGTCCGACTTCAGGAGTCGTCCTGTTTGCCTTCAGTAAAGAATACGCCGCTGAGTTCTTTCGCGTATTCAGGGAACGCGAAGCCGGAAAAACTTACCTGGCGCTGGTGCGCGGCTGGACGGAGGATGCAGGAATAATCGATTCGCCGCTGAAAACCGCCGCCGGAAAGGAACAGGATGCCCTGACCCTGTATAAAAACCTGGCCCGCGCCGAGGTTCCAATCCCAGTGGGTCCATATGAAAGCGCGCGTTATTCCCTGGTGGAAATAGACCTGAAAACCGGACGCACCCATCAGATACGCCGTCATTTCGCGCACCTGCGGCATCCGCTCATAGGCGACACAAAATACGGGGACGGACGACACAACCAGATGTTCAGGGCCGAATTCAACTGCCATCGCCTGCTGCTTGCGGCAGTCCGGCTCGAATTGACGCATCCGTTTACCGGCAAAAAATTATCGATCGAGGCGCCCTTGGAAAACAGCTTCAAAAGCGTACTTGCAAAATTGGGAATTTAGAACAAACCCGACATTATTAGCGGCAAAAAGTTCCAAAGCATTTTGCAAATAGCGGCTTTGCGATTATACTATTTAAAGCAAACAGGAGTCTATTATGTATAACATTGAATGTTTTGCGGTTTTTAAACGGGCTTTCCGGCATATGACCGAAATATTATTCCGTCCTTTTGATATCGTAAAATGGTTCGTTCTCGGATTTTCCGCCTGGCTGGCGACAATGTTCAACAGCGCCGGTTTCAGATTTGAAGATGACGAAAAATCCCGAAAAGTCGGCCTGGCCCTGCGTGATATTTTTCTCGGAGACGGTTCTTTCGTCGGCCGCATATGCCGCTATTTTCAAATCGAGGAATCCATATTCTGGCTTATTATTTCAGGTACGGTCGCGCTTATGCTGTTCATGATAGCCGTCACGTTGATCCTTCTCTGGATTTCCAGTCGTTTCAAATTTATTTTCATAAATAACCTCGCCAATGACAATACCGAAATAGCTGATGCCTGGACAAGATTCAAAGAACCCGGCAATTCCGCTTTCCGCTGGCTTTTCGCGTGGGGCGCGGCTGTTTCTCTTATTTCCGTAACTTTTTTCATAATCATGACGGCGATTATTTATCCGCTGGCAAATGAATTTTCCGGAACGGGGAACATTTCCATATCAGGGCTCTTGGTTCTTATGTTTGTCGCGGCAATATATCTGTTTATTGTGTCATTCATGCTTATCGGCCTTTATTTGTTCAACGAATTTGTTCTCCTGATAATGTTCAGGCGGAATATGCATGCGCGGAGCGCTTTGCGGGAATTCATGAAACTGCTCGGCGCCGCACCGCTGACTTTCCTGAAATTCATCATCCTGCAAATACTCGTTTCCATCGCGTGTTTCATTGTCGTGGCTGTTTTTATAATATGTACTTGCTGTATCGCTGCCAAACCTCTTTTTGTCCCATATATCGGCACGGTTCTTCTGCTTCCGGTCTTCGTCTTCCAGCGCCTTCAGGCAATGGAATTGATGGCGGCTTTCGGCGATGAATTTTCGCCGTACCCGCAAAAAACCAGTCCTGAAGGAAAATAATTGAGATTTTTTTATTTTATTAATAGATTTATCCGGAACTCACATTATTATTAGAAATATGTTTGCTAAAGTGAACAAGGTTCGATAAAATAAACAAGGAGGCTTGAATGCCTGATAATGAAATAAAAAATACCCCCCTCTCCGAATGGCATAAATCTAACGGAGCCCGAATGGTGCCGTTTTCCGGCTGGAACATGCCGGTTCAATACAGCGACGGCATTCTGGCTGAACACAACCACACCCGCGAAAAAGCCGGACTGTTCGACATCTGCCATATGGGCGAATTCCGGATCACCGGCAACAACGCGCTCGAAGCTCTGGACGCGATTTTTGCGCGCCCGGTATTTAATCAGCGCGTCGGCGTCTGCCGTTACAATTTTCTGCTCAACCGGAACGGCAAAGTTATGGACGACCTGATCGTCTATCGTCTGGATGAAGATGATTTTTATATCGTGGTCAACGCCGGAACGCGCGCTTCCGATGCTGAAATGATCCAGTCACAACTGCCGGAAGATATCGTTTTTGAAGACGTTTCCGATCTGACCGCGAAGCTTGACCTGCAAGGACCGCTTGCCGCCGACGTCCTCGTAAAAACCGGCCTGAAAACCGCCGATCTTCCGGCGTACTTCAACTGGACGGAAGCCGTAATCAATGATATTCCGGTTTTATTAAGCCGCACCGGATATACCGGGGAACTCGGTTTTGAACTTTATTTCGATGCGGAACAGGCGGTCGAAATGTGGGAATATTTGCTTTCTTTCGAAGGCGTCAGACCGGTCGGCCTCGGAGCCAGGGATACTCTGCGGCTGGAAGTCGGTTACGCGCTTTACGGACATGAGCTTACCGAAGAATACACTCCGCTGGACGCCGGGTACGGCCCGCTGCTCAAGCTGGACGAGCTGCCGGAACGCAATTTTACCGGCCGCGCCGCCCTGAAAGCAGCCCCGCCCGCTCATAAACTGATCGCCGTCAGTCTTGACGGCAGGCGCGCGGCGCGCGCCGGAGCCGACGTAATGACTCCTGAAGGCGAAAAAATCGGCGTGGTCACATCCGGGGTTTTCGCTCCTTCCCTGAGCAACGCCATTGCACTGGCCTACATCGGCGCGAATGAAAATTACGGGATTGGCGACAAAGTGCTTTTAAGCGCTGGAAGGGCAACTATTGAGGGTGAAATTACCGAACTGCCGTTTTATAAAAACGGCACCGTCAGAAAAAAAATGTAATGGCTCACTCTTTTCGCAGGTTTAAATAGTAGCTCAAGCGTCTCGCTTGAGTCATGAACGGACAGACGTTAACTGGCCACCGACACAACCGGGACGGTTGTGCTACTATCACGTAAA
>JBAYCO010000439.1:0-3854 GCA_041668685.1 Victivallaceae bacterium
CCGTCATCACCGATATATCTGTCCTCGACCCAGTCGCCGCGGGCATAGCTGCCGAAAAGTATTACAAAATCGGCATCAACTTTTTCCGTAATGACTCCGGTAAGCGTCTTAAGCTCTTCCTGCTTATGTTCCGGTAAATGTGACAGTGATTTCTTCATGTTATGGAATATACAGCCATGTTGCGGATTGACAAAGTAGTTGAAAAAGAAAATCGCATTTTATAATTTTCAGTAAGCGGCGCTACAAACGGGATACTTCCTTTGCCGCGGCTTTGAACCGCGTTTCGAATTCCCTGTTGGTATAGCAGAAATTCTGAGTTTCGTAACCGCCGACGGTTTCAAAATCGGCGGCCAGCGGACAATAGAAAAAATCATCGCGGCAATTGGCGGCAACGGCGACAAATTCTTCCGGGTACAGCGAATTGATAAACAACTGGTACTCGACAAACAGTTCACCGGGAAGAAAAAATATATTTATACCGCTGCTTTGCAATTTATACATCGTATAAGGCAACGGCCCGAAATCAATAACTCCAAGCAATGCCGCCAAATTGGTATTTCCGGGATTGCTTTGCAGTTTATCCAGTAGTTCCCGGCGGTTGAGTTCCCGGCAGGGAAAAGGAAAAGCGACGCTCCGCCAGTCAAGCTTCCCGGCTTTCCGCCATTCCGCCCGTTCTAAATTAGTCCTGATCGCCGCCGCCAGTTTTTTCCCGAAATGAAGCAGGTTGGTTTCGGGCTCCGGGGTCGAATATTTTCCGGCCGTCACATTACCGCCGCAGCCGGTAAAAAACAGATGCAATCCGGCTTCATCCCCAAGCAGGCGCAACGCTTCACCGGGAGCATCGGCGCTGAATTTGTCCCCGGTATTCGCCACTTGCGGATGGGTAGCGTAAAAGCTCAGACTACCGAGGATATTGCCGTCCTTTCCCCGGAAAGCTACGGTTTTCAGCATCGGATCTATGCTGCCGAGCGGCGCGTTGCGAATACGTTCGTCGCCGCAACGGCTCCAACGCACGGCAATCGTACCGTCCGGCATTACCACGCGCCGGTTGGATGCATAACCTTCCAGACAGTATGAAGTTGAACTGATTTCCGCGGCTTCCTGAAAATTCCTGACGCCCTCCCCAGCGGTAGCGGCGCATTTGGCAAGCATCTCCGGCCACCATTGGTATTGTTCCGGCATTTCCAGGTGTTTCGCGGCTTCAAAATCGACCAGCGGCGCGTCATGCTGATGAATACAGTGTATCAATACCCGATCATTGGCAGTCCCTGCCGCTGTCGCCAGCGTCGCCCGCAACTGTTCATAGGCGGAATGCACCAGAGCGCAATAATCCAGGGAAACCAGCGCCAGCCGGGTAGAAGCATCATCCAGAATAAGTCCCCTGGCGAAAAGCGGATCCCGGACAGTCAGGGTTTTTGACTTAAAACCGGCACATGCTCCGACCGGGGGAGTAACGTCAACCTTAAAGCAAGCTAATTTCAACATGAAGGAAAATCCCGAAAGATAATTTTATTTGGCGTCGAGTATCCGGCGCATCTCCACCGCCATCGTGGATATACGGTGAGGCTTGGGCAGAAAACCTTTGGCTCCCTGCTCCAGAAGATCATTGACTTCTTCCTCGGAAACATAACCGCTGGAAAGCAGTACCTTGGCTTCGGGATCCAGTTCCTTTATCTTGTAAAAAGTCTGGTGGCCACCGAGCTTCGGCATAACCATATCCAACAGGACAAGGTCTATTTCATTGGGGTTTTCACGATAAATTTCAACCGCGTCAAGCCCGTTTTCCGCAAGCAAAACGGAATAACCGAGACGCTGCAGGGCTTCTATAAGGAAATCCCAAATGGTCTCGTGGTCGTCAACTATTAAAATAGTTTCGTTCCCGCGAGGAAGCGATTTAAACTCATTTATCATACCAAAAACCTCTTTTGCTCTCTTAAGTATAGTGTAAAACAACGGAAATTGCAAGAACCCGGAAACTAATTTTGGGGTTTATTGAGTATTTTTTTACTATTGTTCTCCAACATAATCCGCTGGTCCCTCAGCTCATTTTTCAACTGCTGGTTTTCGATATGCTTGATATAATACCTTATCTGCCACAAAAGCAGTTCCTGGCGTAAAGTCGGCTGTTTTATTTCTATAAGCTCAGTAAGCAGCTTCTCGGCTTGTTCTTTCAGTTTCGGCAGCAGGAATTCTGATGAACCGCAACGCAACGCCAATACCTGCATTTTAGTTTCATAGACGCCGGTTATATCCGGTTCACGGGAAGATTCCATCACCAGCAGAAATACCAGCAGCACCACAATCGGCACCGGGAAAACGGTCAGCAGAGTCCAGAATAAAATATCGCGGCGGTTTTTCAACTGCTTTACTTTCTTCTGGGTGGAGACTATGTTTTTGTAGGATTTTTTCTGCAATCCATAATCGAGATGATGAATGGATACCGTATGTATATCGGGAATCAGCGACGAGTCCGGAGCAGTCACATGGCGCAGGTTCCAGAGAGATTTCAACAATACGTCATAATTCTGAAAACGGTCCTCCGGCAGTTTTTCCATCATTTTCTTTACCAGGTTCGAAACTTTCAGCGTCGCCCCCACATTAAAACGGTACAACTGCACCGGCTCTTCATTGAAATGCTGGCCGGCGATTTCCTGGAAAGACTCCCCGACGAAAGGCAGCTTGCCGCTGATCATCTGGTAAAGCGTAATTCCCAGGCTGTAAATGTCGGAACGGCAGTCAAGCTCCTCTCCGGCAAATTGCTCCGGGCTCATATATGACGGGCTGCCCGAAATTTCCGCATCTTCGTTCCAGTCCTCCTGGGTTATCGCAAGCCCCATATCCGTAAGCTTGACAATCCCGTCGGTAGTGATCATGATGTTGTCCGGCTTCACGTCACGATGAATAAGCCGGGAATCATCCCAGGCATAGAACAAAGCCTCCGCAACCTGCTGGATAATATGCAGCGCTTCATCCACCGGAATACGTTTTTCGCGTTCCAGGCGATCACTCAGGGTTTCCCCCTTGATATAACTCATCGCCAGATAGCATACTCCGTTTTCCTCTCCGACCGCATACGCCTGGACCAGGTTGGTATGGCTGAGCTGGGCAGCCGCGCGGGCCTCATGCAGGAAAGAATCTATGAATTTGCTCGAACTCAGTTCGGGGGAAAGTATTTTCAAGGCCACTTCCCGGCCAAGTGAAAGCTGCACGGCACGATAAACCTTGCCGATGGAACCGGCGCCGATCACCTCACCGATCACGAAATCGCCGATCACACAGTTTTCCTCAAACGGAGTAGCGGGAACAAAACACGAATGTCCGCAGCTTGCACATTCCAGGCGCGTTTTGGGAGGAAGGTCCGTAGACACTATAGACGAGCAGAAAGAGCATTGAAAACGCATATCCTTTCTTTCCTCCCGTATTAGTGTTAAGTGTTAAGACATAAGGACCAAGTCTTACCCCGCCTTGCCTGTATTTGACCGTATAAATCCGTACTTTTAGTATCTCATATATATTAGCAATAAAAGTATCTGAATGCAAATTGCATACTAGTTTTTTACGATTATTGCAGAAAAAGCGCCGTCATGATATTTATTCGGCAACAGCAATCTCTGCCTAACCAGCCTGAAATCACTATTATTTTTTAAAAATTTCTCGATCTGTCCCTGATTTTCCTCGTATTCAATACTGCACGTACTGTAGACTATCTGCCCCCCGGACGCGACAAGCGCCGCCGCCTTACACAAAATATTAAGCTGCAGCTTTACCGTTTCAGTCAAAGTTTTTTCCGTGAAACGCCACAAGGCGTCCGGCTTATGCCGGAATACTCCGGTATTCGTACAAGGAAGATCAGC
>JBAYCO010000440.1:0-3849 GCA_041668685.1 Victivallaceae bacterium
CATCTTTTTTGTTCCGTTTTTTTATTGACTTTTAATGAAAAATAAGACAATGGTGCTATTATATAGCCTATAAACACGTTTGTAAATATAATAAAAATGCTATTTTGGGTAAATTTGTGCTGTTATGGATTTTAAAGCCAATATATTTTTCCCTGAACGCGCCGTGCATTTGTCGGCAATGCTGCTGACGTGCGGGCGGCAGTTGGTAAACAGTTGTGATTATTGTTGGGATGGTCTCAAGCGCGGAGATAAGGAGTTCTGCTTCTGGCAGTATACTTACAATGGCCGCGGAGCGCTTCGCTTCAAAGATAAAATTTATTCCGTCAATCCCGGAGAGGCCATGTTGTTAACGGTCCCTGAAGATCACTGCTATTATTTTCCGGCGGATTCTGATTGCTGGGAGTTTATTTTTATTACCATGCACGGGCGGGAAGCCATGCGGCTTTTCAGGGAACTGCGCCAGCGTTGTGGCGTGGTAGCTGAATTCAACCGGGCTTCCGCACCAGTACAGAAAGCTATTTCAATTTGCCGGCAAAGCAGAAATAACGAGATTGACAGTCAATATACGGCTTCAGCTTTGGCGTATGATTTTCTGATGTCGCTGATCAATGATGTCCGGCCTTCCGGGCAGGGCGAAAGCAGGCCGCCGGAATTCATAAGCCGGGTTTACGATTATTGTCTGAAGCACATTGATAAGCCGGTAAGCGTCAATGATATGGCGAAGTGCGCCGGATACAGCCGTTATCATTTTACGCGTCTGTTTAAGCAGTATATGGGGAACAGTCCGCAGTATTTTATGAATGAACTCCGCATTCGTATGGCTGTCCGTTTTTTGCAGACCGAGCAACTCAGTATAAAGGAAATTGCGCAACGCTGCGGTTTTGATGACGTGAGTTATTTCTGCAAAATATTCCGTAAGTTCCAGAAAGTGTCCCCCAACGAATTCCGGGGAAGATGATTTTAATTACGAATTACGCTTTTTGCGTTGTTTAGGTAATTTGCTTGAAATTTTCCTGCTTCAGATTTATACTTGTTATAACCACAAACAAGGAGCAGTTATTATGAAAACGGCAATCGCTGTAGTTCTCGCAGTTTTAACCGGAATAAGCGTCTGGGCGGAAGAAAAGACAAAAGAACCTGAAATCAGGATTCCGCTGATCGGTGAAACCGCACCGGCTTTTAAAGCAAAAACGACCCAGGGAGAAATTGATTTTCCGAAAGATTACCGGGGAAAATGGGTAATCCTTTTCAGCCATCCGGCCGATTTTACCCCAGTTTGCACCACTGAATTTATGACTTTCGCGACGATGATGCCGGAGTTTGAAAAACGTAATTGTAAGCTGATTGGGTTGTCGATAGACAGCCTTTACAGCCATATCGCATGGCTGCGGACGATCAAGGAAAAACTCGAATATAACGGTATGAAAAATGTCGAAGTTACTTTTCCGCTGATCGAAGATCTCAAAATGGATGTGGCGAAAAAATACGGCATGTTGCAGCCATCCGCCGCTGATACGCAGGCGGTAAGGGCGGTATTTTTCATCGACCCTAAAAGTAAAATTCGCGCTTTACTCTATTATCCCCTTTCAAACGGCAGGAATTTCAAGGAGATAAAACGGTTGTTGATGGCCCTGCAGACTACGGACGCCAATAATGTTGCGACTCCGGCAGACTGGCAGCCCGGCGATGACGTTATTATCCCGCCTCCAGGCTCTTGCGGCACCGCTAAGGACAGGGTGGAAAAATCAGGCAAAGACGTGAAATGCTACGACTGGTTCTTTTGCACCAAAAAACTTCCCAAGGATCAGGCGCCGCCTAAATAATAAATGTGTTACGTGCTGTAAAATGCTCTTTATTGGAACACTGTGCAATTGAGCAAGGCGGCATTTATCACAAAAAATTTTATATACTCATATTTTCGTTGCAACGATAATAAAATGTTCCGGCTCTTTATCTGTTACCCGTGTAAAGGCCGGATTTTTTTTTCTCATAAACTTGTCAAAAATAACCTGATTAAGTCTGTTTAAAGCTTTGTTCGCGTAAAACTTTCTCTGATGCCGGCCAAATAGATTATCCTGGTTTACATAAAAACCACAGCTGTTTAGTATCCATAATAGTTCGTTGGGAGTGAATTTCTGGCTGGGTTCTTCATTCGCAGGTTTGTCGTCAACTGATTTGTAAAAAGGCGAGGTTAAAAGGCGATTGTAGGAGGAGATTAACAAAACTCCGCCGTGGTTCAAGAGGCTGTAAAGGTTTTTTATCGCAACTTCATAATCGTTTACATGTTCAATGATCCCGTAACAGGTTATTATATCGAAAGTTTTACCATTGTTGAACGTACGGATATCACCGACATGGTAATTTACTTTACCTGCGTCATGTTTCATATGTTTATAGTATGAATATTTGTAATTCGCGTATTCAAGTTGTTTTTCATTGATGTCAATACCGACGTAGCTGTTAACCCCGGCATCAAGAAACATCGGCGCGGAATCTCCCGGACCACATGCTACGTCAAGTACTGACTTGTCTTTTGCGATTTTGCAGGCAAAACGATATTCTGCTATTCTATTAAAGGTTTTCATTATCATTCCATGGGGTAATTTCTTCCCTTTGCCAATTCTCATCCATATGTTGACCCCCGGTCGTAAAATCAAAAACATTATTCTCGTAAATTCCTTTGTATTCCTGAGGCAGGTTTAATCCTTCAAAAGCTTCTTTTAAGGCTTTCTGTGAAATTAAGTCATTATTCTGCAAAGCGTTTAAAACTGCGGCAATAATATTTTTCTCTCCGATTGTCATAGCTCATACCCTCCGTTCTCCTGTGTTAACTTGCTTTTTGTGAAACTGTGCGGTTGTTTTTTTGTTTTGAAAAATTAAATCTGCTATCGTTGTTCCTGATTTGGGAATGTTTTGGCAAATCCATTTTTTGAGCTTAATAATGTGTTTTTAATCTGTTTCTATAGAAATGCGCTTATGCTTTTTTGTAGAAACTTATTTTCTGCCGCAAAAACTATATAACTAAAAGGTTTATTTTCAAGAAAAAAATCAAAAAATAACCAAAAAAGTTGCTTTCCCTTCGAAAATAGTCTATAATACTAGTTTTATTAAAGAAATCCGGTAGATTTGTTTCAGGAAAAACAGGTTATATAAAAGATGGACGATAAGCAGCATTTTGGAAACTATCTCAAAATACTATTGCGGAAATACAAGGTAAGGCACGCTGAACTTGCTGATGCTTTAAGTGTATCCCGTCAATATGTTTCCAGCATAATTACCGGCAGGAAAACTCCGAGCCGGAATTGTTCTGATGCTATTTTTTATTTTTTAGACAAATACTTAACTCCACAGGAAAAACAAAACCTGGCAAACAAATTGATTTATGTGAAAACCGGAATCAATAATTCCTTGAAAAAATTAATGGATACAGGGACTACTGTGGACGAACAGATATTACTTGAAGATTTCCGGAACTTGACTCCCAAAAACAAAATTGAAGTAATCAGGTTCGTACGCCAAAAAGAAATAGAAGAATTATATAAAAAGTCAAAAAATTCGAAAGAATTGGATACGGTATAAAACAGCAGCGATATAATGTAAAAATTATATATCCCGTGGGCGCTTGTGAAATGATGAAAACTTGTTTGCCGGGAGTTTCCTTGCCGAGCCGCCAGGCTCTTTGGACTGCGGCTACCCTCCGCAAGCTGCTTGTTCCGCAATCAATAACTTTATTTTATTCTGTAAAACCCCGTCCTTTGGGCGGGGTCATAGTTTTTCGGCTCTGCCTGAACATTATTGAGGTAATATCGTGTTTGTCACAAATGAACGCGGCACAACCTGAATGTAGCA
>JBAYCO010000441.1:0-3826 GCA_041668685.1 Victivallaceae bacterium
AATGAGCCACTTGAAAAAAATTATGCGTTGTTTGCTGAAATATTACGGGACGGGGTTACTTATAAAGTCCAAAACTATGCGCCCGTTCCCCCGACCGCTGAATGGCTTATAAAAAAAGAATCGGTGCAGGGGCCGTTCTTCATTAAAATACCTCCTGGACTGCCGGCGGGAAAATATGATCTCAGAGTTGGACTTTATAACGGTTCCGCTGAAGCCGAAACGCCGCTGACAGTCAAAGGCGCCGCATTGCCGGAAAAAGCGGACGCAAGATTAGGCGCGATAAATAAGCGGCCGGTTTTTATAGTCAATAAGAAGCCCGGTTACTGCATGGCTTACCGTCCGGGGAACCGCTGGATCAGTTCCGGGTTTGCGGCTCCGTTTGCCGACAGCTCGATCCATGTTTATACTTTCCTTTACAGTTCTTACTGGCACGGTCCGGATAAATATGATGCTTCCGCGCTGAATAAATTGCTGGACCAGATAATATGCGCCGATCCCGTGGCGCAGATCATTATTCATGTTGACTTAAATGTTTATGGCTGGTGGCTGCGGAATAATCCGGCGGAAATCTGTAAATTTGAAGGCTCCCGCCAAGGAGGCGCACATCAGTCGCTGGCTTCACGGAAATGGAGACGGGACGCGGGGAATGCCCTGCGCGCAATAATCAGACATGTCAACGCCACCGGCTACCGAAGACATGTTATCGGTTATCACCTGTCCGCCGGTATTACTGAGGAATGGCAGTCATGGGGATGCCACGACGGCGCGTTCGGGGATTACGGCATACCGATGCAGAACGCCTTCAGGCAATACATTAAGAACAAGTACCATAATGAAGCGGTTCTCAAGAGGCGATGGAACGATCCTTCCGCAACTTTTGCCGCGGTCAGGGTACCGGATATGGCAAGAAGAAACAAATGCGGAAAAGTTTTTTTCAGAGACATGAAAACGGAAATGGATATTATCGATTACTATCAATTCTATTCGGAAGTCAATGCCGACGCAATTCAATATTTCAGTCGGATAGTGAAAAAGGAAACGGCGGGCGCGGCTCTTTGCGGAGTTTACTACGGATATTTATTTGAGCACAGACATATGGCCTTGCAGCATGGGGGGCATCTCAGCCTGCGGAAGGTACTGAAAAATCCCGATATTGATTATATTGCGGCTCCCGTCACTTACAAGTTCCGCAAACCGGGAGATACAGGTGGTTTCATGGTTCCCGTGAATTCCGTAATCGCCAACGGCAAAATGTTTTTCCAGGAAAACGACATAAGGACATTTCTCGCCGATCCCAAACAGCCGATTTCCAAAGTAGGCAGATGTAGTTCAATACGGGAAAGCATCGGGGTGATCGAAAGAGACTTTGCGTTACCGTTTATTAACGGGGGAACAATGTGGTGGTTCGACATGCGCGGCGGCTGGTTTGCCGACGATAAGGTCATGTCATTATTGAAGCATATGAATGGGATCCTTTCCAGCAACCTGCGGATCAGGGATTTATATGATCCGCAAAATGCGCTGGCCGTCATCGTGGATGAACTTTCTCCAAGTTATTATAAAGTCGGGGGGCCTTATTCCACGGTGCTCTCTGATCTGAGGACACAATTAGCGAAATCCGGAGTTGCTTACCGGTTATATTTGTTTTCTGACCTTATCCACGCCAGGCTTCCTGAGCATCGATGTTACTTGTTCGTAAACACCTTTTATATGAATAAGGCGGAAAGAAATTATATAGATAAAAACCTGAAAAAAGCCGGGAATATGCTTGTCTGGCTGTATGCTCCCGGAATTATTGCTGAAAGCGGTCTGTCGGCAAAGAATATGAAGAGTCTTACCGGTATAAATATCGAGGAGGAAAAAGGTGTCTGTTCTCCTGAAATCCGCTTAACGGAAAACGCCGGAACAATTCTAAAAGGGGTACGCTCAAAGGTATGGGGGCTGAAGACTTCCATGACGCCGGCTTTTTGGGTAGCGGACCATGCGGCGACAATTCTGGGCAAATTCCGGGATTCAGGTAAAGCCGGTTTTTGTCTGAAGGAACAAAACAACTGGTTTTCCGTATATTGCGCGAGTCCGGTATTGCCGGCCGATCTGATAAGAGCGCTTGCGAATAAAGCGGGAATACATGTATTTTCGAGTGACGAAGACTCCTTGCAGGCAAATAAAAAATACATAATGATCCATGCCTTGAAAACAGGGGAAAAAAAGATTAAATTACCTGTTCCTTCGCGCGTGTACGATATTTTCAACGCCAGAAATTCAGGAAATACGGTAACAGAAATAAACGTACGGGTACCGAAAGGAGAAACAAGACTATTTTTCTATGGAACCGTAAAAGAGCTGAACCGGCTTCTCTATTCCGCCGGGAATTACGGGTTTTAATTTCAGCTATACTGTTTTAGGTTGGATTTTAAACTTTTACCTTGAACTTGACTGCGGCTCCAAGTAGCGTCGCGTCTCGATGAGACCGGCAGCATAAAACGTTGACAGGCCGTATAATGTTGCTCTTTGCCGCTTTCATCGAAAGCTGGCCTACTCGGTTGCAGTATAGATGTTAAATTTTCAGATTAATACAGTATACATCAAAAAGGAATAATTATGTATAAAACTTTGTTTCCAAAATTCAAATCAACCTTTGACCTTGAGAAGTTTAAGTATGATGCGTTGAATATTCATGAACGTGAAAAAACCTGTTCCTATTGCGATTTCGCTCGCGCTGTGGAATATTGCGCTGAGGAACTGCGTGACGCCGGAGCCGCTGAAGTCAGGAAAATCTCCCTGAAAGCCGATGGTAAAACCGCTTATATGGACTATATAATGCCGGAGGCTTGGGATATTGAAGCCGCTCGGCTTGAGATTATTGACGACCGGCTTCCGGTCTCCGAACGGCTGCTTGCCGACTTTGGCGACAATGCCTTATGTATCGGCAATCGCAGCGCCGCTACTCCTGAAAGCGGGATTGATTGTGAAGTCGTTCCCTGGGGAAACGGTAAGGACATTAAGGACAAGATTGTTTTTACCACGGAAAAACCCGCGCATATATATTCAGCGGTTGCCGATGCGGGCGGCGCGGGAATTATTTCAGCCTATTCGCCCGCCGCGAATGAATGTCCCGACGACACCTACTGGCTTAACGGCCTGGCAAGCCCCGGCTGGTATCACACAAAGGAAGACCGGAAAATATTCTGTTTCTCGCTGACACCCGCCAAAGGCGCTTTTCTGGCGAAAATTTTAAGCCGGGGGCCGGTTAAAGTACACGCGCTGGTTAAAAGCCGGATCTATGACGGTAAAATTTATACGGTTACCGGCAGGATTCCCGGCAAGTCTGAATCAGAAATAGCGCTTTTCGCGCATATTTACGAACCGTTCATTCCTGATGATTCGGCCGGGGCGGCCGCGCTGATCGCTATCTGCCGGACCGTCAACACGCTCCTTGGATCCGGGCAAATACCCGCTCTGGAAAAAAGTATTCGCTTTGTAATCTCCATGGAACGATACGGGTTCGCCCAATATTTCAGAAATCCCCGGAACCGGCGGAAAATGCTTTGCGGAGTGAATATGGACAGTATCTGCCACAATTCGAAAATCGTCGGTATTTTACCACAATTAAGGCTGTACCCGGACAGTATGCCGTTTTTCGGCGACCTGCTGCTGAAAGACATTATCGACGAATGCGCCCCGGAGTTCACTTATGTGGAAGCGAAAGGCAATCTTTCCGACGATACTTTCGGTTCCGACCGTAAAATCGGCGTTCCCACTAACTGGCTGTGGACTCCTTCTGGAATATATCACCATAACTCCAATGCCGTATTTTCCGCTCCTG
>JBAYCO010000442.1:0-3820 GCA_041668685.1 Victivallaceae bacterium
ACGACCATTCAGCCAATGTCGAGAGCGGGGAACGCTGCGGCTGGAATTCGCACCATTTCACCACCGCGGAAAATATGCGGAAAACCCTGGAAGAAATGAATATTTTAGGGAATTGAGCAGGGCAATAATTTAATTTTCAAAGAAATTAATGCAAAGCATCTTTGGCGCAAGTCCTCTTGCGCTTTGTAATTTGTGTGTGAGACTGATTCCGGTTAGACGAGGCCGCCAGAAGTAGTTGTTTGAAAAAATGGAACTTTTGAGACACTTGGGACGCTTGGGACTTTGAGGCTAAATTCAAAAGTCTCAACCGTCCCAAGTGTCTCAATCACTGTTAAGCAGGATCTGTCGGGGTCGTCCTTTAGCTGATCCCCAAAAGTTCTTTTGCGTGAGTCCGGGCGGCTTTCGACGCTCCCAGCATGCGGGTTATTTCCTCAACGCGGCCTTCCTTATCCAGAGCTTTAATGGTCGAAACCGTCCTGCCGGAATCAACTTTCTTGACCACGGCATAATGCTTCTCGCCGCAGGCCGCCACCTGCGCCAAATGCGAAATACATAATATCTGCCGGTTAGCCGCAAGGTTCAGAAGCTCCCGCCCTACCCGGTTGGCGGTTTCCCCGCCGATATTCACGTCAATTTCATCAAAGATCAATACCGGAATAGTATCAGCATCCGCCAGAACCGTTTTCAGCGCCAGCATGACGCGGGAAATTTCGCCGCTGCTGGCGACATTCCGCAGGGGCTGAACGTTCTCTCCGGGGTTGGCGGAAAACAAAAACTCCACCCTGTCCATACCGCGTTCCGAAGGCGCGGTCTCACTGAACGCAATATCCAGTTCCGCTTGCAGAAATCCCAGAACCTTTAATTTTTCTTTTACCTGACGGCAGAAAAGTCCGGCTGTTTTTTTGCGTTCCGCCGAAAGTTTCTGCGCCTCGGTTTTCAACCTGGCGGCAAGGTCTTCCTCTTTCCGCCGGAATTCGCAGCGAAGTTTTTCGGCGTCACTGTAAACCATTAACCGCTCCTTCGCTTTTTCGCATTCGCCCAGAACCCTTTCCAGGCTGGGACCATAACGGCGCTTAAGGGTTTGTAATTCGCTGAGACGGTCTTCAAGTTCGCGAAACCCCTGTTCGTCAAGCTCTACGTTCGAACCGTAATTTTCTATTTCATACGACAGGTCGCGCACCGCTTCGACGATGTGGTCGCAGGCAGTCAGCAAAGGCTCCGCCTTGTCCGCGTCAATCCGCGACAAGTCCAGCAAATCGCGATACACCTCACCTAGCTTGTCCACAACGGCTTCTTCGGAATCGCAAAGCGTCATTGCGGAACGCCCGGTCAGTTCCAGAACCGTTTTGGAATTCGCCGCCAGCGCATGTTTGACTTTCAGTTTTTCATCCTCATCCGCTTCGGGAGAGACTTTTTCAATTTCCTCGACGATCATCTTGAGATGTTCCGCTTCGATTGCGGAAGGCAGTTCGGCAAAGATTTTTTCCTGTTCCTGCCGCAGCGCATTCAATTCCCGGCAGAGCATCCGGCACTTTCCGGCCAAATCCCCAAGTTTCCCGAAACGGTCAAGGATAGCAAGCTGGGCGCCCCGGTTAAAAAGTGACTGGTGTTCGTTCGCGGCATGGATATCAACCAGAAGATCCCCAATTATACTCAACGTCTGGAGCGTAACAGGCGTATCGTTAATGTAATTGCGGTTTGCCGATTTGGCTATGACCCGCCGGAGCTGGATTTCGCCGGATTCAGGGTCAAAAGGAATATCAGCCTGTTCGAAAGCTTCCATAAGCGCCGCGTGTATGCCGGGACCGGCGGTAATCCCGGCGGCAAGTTCGCAACGTTCGGTCCCGCTGCGGATAACGCTTTTATCGGCCCGTTCGCCGAGCAGGAGGGCGACCGTGGCAAGCAGAATGGATTTGCCGGCTCCGGTTTCCCCGGTAATAACGTTAAACCCCTTTCCGAACTCAACGTCCAGCGACTCGATCAAAGCCATATTTTTAATTTTCAGCCAGTTCAGCATAAGTTCCCGGATTTGTCAGGTCATCGCGATTTTTTCTTTGTAATTTCTACTCATTTGCATTATAATACAAGCGAATTATTAAAAAAAGGTAAATTACCGCGAATGTCTGAATCTTATCAAAACTGCATGAAATGCGGATATCGCCTGGAGGTTGAAATCCTGCCGGACGGTAAAAAACAATACCGTTGTCCGTACTGCGAAAAATACAATTCCGAGTCCGGTCTGCACCGGGACCTGAATCTTGACGACTTCCTGCTGATCGAAAAACTCGGTTCCGGCGGCATGGGCGAAGTCTGGAAGGCCCGCCAGCAGTCCATGAACCGCGACGTCGCTCTGAAAATACTTTCTCCCGAACTGTCCGAAAATAACGCTTTTGTCGAACGCTTCCTGAACGAAGCGACAATAACCGGACGCTTGCGGCATCCGAATATCGTAACCGCCTATACCGCGGGCCGCGCAAAAGAATACTATTATTTGGCGACTATGTTCATCGACGGCATAGAACTCCAGGATAAAATCCTCATAGACGGCATGCTGCCGGAACGCGAAGCGCTGGGAATAACGAAAACCATCGCCGCGGCGCTGTGTTACGCCTGGGAACAGCATGATATGCTGCATTGCGACATAAAACCCGGAAATATCATGATCGACAAGTTCCGGGTACCGTACCTGATGGATATGGGTATTTCCAAAATAACTTCCGAAAAAGTTCCGGCAAACAAATTGCCGGGTGAACACCGGGTGCTTGCCGGTTCCCCGCAGTACATGAGCCCGGAACAAGCCGCCGGTGACGTCGACCTTGATTTCAGGACGGATATATACTCGCTTGGAGTAACCCTTTACCAGATGGTTACAGCATCCCTCCCTTTCGGCAATAAGAGTATAGAAACGGTACTGAGGGGAAACCAGGGGGCCGCGGACTTTCCGCCGCCCGCCACCCGCAACCCGTATCTGACGGAAGGATGTTCCGAGCTTATCCTGCAAATGATGGCTTTTAACCGGGAAGACCGCCCAAGCGACTGGAACTATGTCATCGCGGATATAAACGCGATCATGGCCGGGACTTACGTTTCCAGGAAAAAAGTCAATGTAAGAAAATGGGATTCCATAAAATCCAAGAAAAAACTGAACATCAACGCACCGATTTCCCTGGGCGGAAAAACTAAAACGGAAAAAACGGAACCCGCCGATAAGAAAGTTTCAACATCCACCCAAAAAATAAGCAAAGAACCGCCTGCGGAAACCGCGCCGCCGGAAACCCCGAAAAGCTCCCCGCCGCCGCTGGCTTTCGCCACCGGAAAAAATCGCCGCAGCGGCCTGAAACTGCTTATTCTCCTCGTAACTGTGATAATTATAATTATCGGAGCTGTAAGCTACTTTTTCCTGAGATTCTTCAAGCTGGTTTGATGCGTTATTGTTACTCCAGACGATTTTTTTCACAAAAACTTTTTAACGGCTTTGTCAATCTGTAAGATGGCGATATATTTTCAGTTATGAAGGAATCACTGTCACATTTGCCGGAACATAAAAGAGAAGAACTCAGGACGGTTACCGAAATCATTACTGAAAAGATCGACGCTGATTTCGTGATCCTGTTCGGCAGTTACGCCCGCGGCGACTGGGTCGAGGATAGATATATCGGCGATGACGGCATTGTTTATGAATACAAAAGCGACTACGACATATTGATCGTCATTAAGGACCCGCGCAAATACGAGCATAAATATCCCCAGGAAAAGATCGCTAAAAAAGCTCGAAGTCTCGGAGTGCGTACCGATTTGAGTATAATCTTCCACAGCGTCT
>JBAYCO010000443.1:0-3814 GCA_041668685.1 Victivallaceae bacterium
TCCGCGCCGGTTCAACTCCTCACAAAGCTCAAAGAAAGGTTCATCATCGTAATTTTTTTCGTTTGCGAACATTTCATCAACGGGTTCTAATACCGCACCCTGAAATACGGCTTTGCCCATCGCACCAAGTTCCGCGTAATATGCGATCCAGTCGTTTAACTCGGCCACGGAATATCTCAGAGTAGTTGACGCAAATTCCGGGGGCGCAAAAAATTTGATGCGATCACAAAACCTATGGTGAACAGCGTGCGGTACAAAGAAAGTAATTCCCTGCATGAGCTGCCAGGCGGCGATTCTGCGGAGAAGCTGCGGTGAGGCTTTGTGATCGACAGCGGCGAAAAGTTCGCACATTGCACCTTTTTTTCCGTAAATATGAGCCGCGCTGCCTGCGAGTTTTGCTCGCAGGTCATATTTTGTTTCCGAGAAAGTCGGGGTATAAATCTGTTCAGGTCGCTTTCCCCAGCTTGAATTTGCATGAAACCAGCGATTATCAAAGGTAGTACCGCCATCTAACGCGGCAAGTTCATGGTCGGTACCTGGATAATCCGTAAATTCCGCAAGTTTCAAATAGGAACCTTCCAGATAAACCGAACTGCGAAGACTACGCCGACGGGAAATAAAACCGGTATCGGAGGTATGGAACGAGTATCGTAGGCCGTTGCGTTTACACCATTCCCAATTGCGTTTAAACCATGCCTGGTACAGGTCACTTGCCAATGTCCAGTAATCGAAAGCAATTTTCCCGCCTTCACCAGATATCAGTTCCGTCAGATGAGGCTCAATCCGGTAAGCGAAACGCTCTTCAAACAAATCCCCGAAATGCAATGACCATGGATAATAGGCCTCTCCTCTCATAATCTCCATTGCGGGGTGGTCGAAACGACGATTGTCCGCATCGGAAAAAAAGCCTTCAATTACCTTGCCAAAATATTGTCCGAAACGTTTTTTATATTCTTCGTAAACAAATCGGTGAAAGAGTCTGGAACTCTCTTCTTCCTCGAAAGCCGGGAAATGCCATTCTACTTCCCGGATTTCCGCCTTGCCATAAGCACCGCGGGCAATACGCCGTTGTACCAGATGCGGCGCGACTTCCCGGATTTTAGTTCCGCCGTTACCCGTTGGACAGTCGAAACCATCGTTGATCCAAAGACGCATTTTTTCCGCCTGTGCCGCTTCCACAAAAAGACCGGTCATTTCAAAAAAACGTTCGGAAAGATATTCGTCTGCCTCAAAACCATTCCCGTGCGGTTGAGGTTTGTTGAACAGGACGATACCGGAAAAGTGTAGTTCTTTCATGCGCCGCATTGCTAGGAATACCGCATCGTGGGTCAATGCTTCTTGTTCCGCCGTATTAACGAAGTAAAAAGGAAGCGGCCGAAAAACATTCATCTTACGGCATATTTTAAATTTCGGCATGGGAATTCCTCAGCAAATTGTTTTTCAGACGGTCCATAATAAGACCACTTCCTGGAGTTTAAATAAATATCAGAAAGTTTACGCGCCGTTTCAGGATAAACGGTAGGATAAGGGGCAAGTTTAAACTCGCTGTTAAAAATTTTTTCTCTGCTGTCGATTACAGGCATGGACATAATAACAATTCCTTTCTCAAAATTTTACAAAAGACTGTGCATTAAGCGGAAGCCGGTTGAAAGTTTCTACCTTATTCCCAAATTTACCGAGAGTATTTTCGATCACCAGGTAATCAAAGCCGGGAATAATAATATCGTTCCATCGATCCCCGATTCCCCGCAAGGCTACATCCAGCATGGTTACTATCCGGTGCCCAAGCGGCTGGGTGGAATCCAGGGTAATGGCACCGTAAAATTCCTGACATTCAGTGTAACCGGAATTATGCGTACCGGTATACGGTTTTTGCAGTTCCAACCTGATGTTTCTCCCGATACGCTGAGAGACCTCCTGCGAATGCGCCGCAAAGAAATCCACCAAAGCCTGTTCCTGATGATAAACCGGCATATTTTTCTCAGCCACCTCACAATAACTGGAATATCCGACCTGATAAGCTTTTTCAAGCAGTTTAAACCAATATTCCTGTTCAGGAGATACGTCGTTTGGAGATGGTACGGCAATCACTGAGCGGCGGATACAGGCGTTAAGTCCGTCGCGTTTGGTTCCGACTCCGAGGTGTACCCAGTCCCCGTAATTTATGACTCGGTTCAAAGCTTTACCGATAAGACTGCGGTTTGCCTCATTGGCACCAACCATAATATCAAACCCAAGTTCTTCCGCCCCCAGTTCGCGGGCGACAAAGTATCCCCACGCCGCCACCTGAGTTTCCAACATACCCGGTCTCAATACCGCAAGCATTGCTTCCATTGCAGCATCAGCAATTATTGCGGCATCTCGAACAAGCTCCATTTCTGCATTGCTTTTTTCATACTTGATTTCATAATAGAGTTTCTGAGCATCAACAAGATTCTCCGCTCCCACTAATTGCTGACAGTATTCTATTAGCGAAGCAGGGAAAACCTGACGGGGAGTCAATAAAGCAATTCGTTTCGGAAAAACACCGTCGTTAGCATCCTGTAGAACGTCTTCCAGACGTTGGGCCTTAACCGGATATTTTTCATCCGCCAACTGCAAAATTTCGGCCTTATGTACCTTAGCGCCAGCGCGTGCCGCCAGTTGTTCGGCAACATAACCGCCCTCAAGTCCAGCCACGATATGAAACCCTGTCTTGCCCATCACGCCAGCAACCTGTTCCACGGTTATATTGGTATTACCGCCGAGATACGGAACATCGCCACAATAATGTTCGTCAGAGAATACCAGCCCCACTTCTAAATCACGTTCCTGTAATGCTGATATAACTTTTCGTCCCCTGCCAAGGAACTCCTTCTTGCTGATCTGTTTAAATCGATTAATTCTAGGAGTTTTCTCCAAAATATGCAATACTTTATCGAAATTTTCCTTGAGTTGGAGACTGTTTGTTTTATTGTAATTTTCCATCATATGTTTTATTCCCTTTCTAATAAAGTTTCTACTTCTCGTATCAGGCGCGGTCGATAATTTGACCGGGTAAATGCCTCACCATGTTTTACTCCCGCCAGATAACCGCGCTGTAGTGCCCGGCCTTCCAGTAATTGAAAAATATTTCCGACGATTCCAGTCTGAGAATTGTATACTTCCATTGCCTGTTTTTTGACCGGAAAAGTATCGGTAATATCCACGATCAAATCCGGTTCATTAATGGGCCGGATTACTTCAAATTCATAGAGCGGAACCAGTTTCCATTCCGGTTCATCTTCCATGGCACAGGCCAGTGCGGCATGGAACCAACCTTCTCTGCTTACCTGGCTTACCGCCATGTGATCTTTGTAATCTGTCTCCGCATGGGTAAAAACGGCATCCGGACGAAATTCGCGAATATGGTGGATTACCTGTCGATAAGTCTCGTTGTTGACCTGCAGACTCCAATCTAAACCATGCAGATTGATATATTCCTGGATCCCCAGTATTTGGCAAACGGCCTCGGTTTCACGCTGCCGTTGTTCGACAATGGTATTTTTATCTTCAATCCGGGGATAGCCTTCCGCGCCTTCGGAAAACATTACTAAACGTATATTTGCCCCGGCATCAGCCAATTTTCTTATAGTACCTCCCATACCGATGACTTCATCGTCCGCATGGGCACAAAAAACTAGTATATTCATAATTTTAATCTCCTTTTTTATCCGCTGATTTTCAAAACTTGTTTTAATTTCGATATTTTTTCTTTTAGCCGCGGAACATCAAATAAATACCCCTGTGCTTCAGGATGAAATCCTATTCGTTTATCTGCTTCCACCCAAGGCAA
>JBAYCO010000444.1:0-3806 GCA_041668685.1 Victivallaceae bacterium
TATTTTTATCCGGCAGTTTACAAAGAGTTAAAACAAAAACACCCGAAAATTCTTTCCGCCGCTTTTGGTTTTGATGTCGACACTTATCCGGGTAAGGGCAATATGGATATAATATTGCTGGTAACTTCCCCAACATCCGTTTCAGAATATAAGACATTTTATGACCGGCAAATCAAAAAACTGAAAAATAATTCTTCAGAAAAGGAAGTAATTATTTATACGGACGTTCATTACAAGGCCGGCAGCGGTGTTCTGGAAAAAGCTCAGGATATGATTAAAAGGGTTGACGTCAATCGGGAACTGGATATAAAAGGAACCTGCATATTCCATTATGGGTACATTATTCCCTTTCAAACCGAAAAGATCTGGCCGCAGCTTAAAAAAACGGTTTTCAGGGAAAAAGTTCTTCCTGCACATGTCATTTTAAGGCAAAAAAGACTTGCCGCGAATGACAAAAAGCTTCCTCTGGTAGACATAAGGGGCGGGCAGGGAGCGTTAATAAAAGCGGATAAGTCGGAAGCCGGGAAAGATGAGGATGCCGGTAATAAAAAACCGGACGCGCAATTCAGAATCCTGAATATGGACATGGATTTCCATTTGGTGCATTATGAAGGTGAAAAGAATATAAAATTTGATTTCAGATTGAAATATGACGTTACTAAACCGGCTCCTGTTTATCTTACCACCCGGAAAGATGCCGGGTATGAATGGTACGGCTGGAAGCTCGGTTATGAGCCGGAATGGCGGATGTATAATTATACCCGTCCCTCAATGCCGCAGCTTTATGCCAGGGAAAAAATAGATTTAAGCGTTAAAGGAATCCATGAGGTAAAGATACCTGTTTATGAGTCTGATCAGATCCGGGGCGGCCCAATAAAAAAGGGGATTAATGGAATTGTAGGGTTGTATTATCTTTTTTATATAATGGATATGAAGACAGGCAGATATATTGATTCAGCCTGTCTGCCTCAACGCGGAGGAATCTGGAGCAACTTTAACAGTCTGGGAGGAATCGCCGGGAATCTTGTCTTTACTATAGCTGATCTGAAAAAGTTTTCATTATATCTGGCCGAATTTAAGAGCGACTGGCAAACAAACGGTTTTTTTACTGTAAGAATAAAAGTCAGGGACGGTGATGGAGAGATTTTTGATATTCCCAGGGCTGATATTTACGCGACAATTTATGATAAGGGGAAAGAGAAAAAAGTTTCTCTGTTACCGGTTTTTGACAGTAACAGTATTGCCGGGGAAGTTGTCCCTCAAGGCTATTTTAAGGGACGAATTCCTGCAGGATTCCAGCCGGATACAATAAAGATTTCCGCAGTTGTGACTTGTCTTACGCCTGGCGGGAAAAAAGTAAAAACTGTTTCTGGAAAATACGGGAAAGGACATGGCGCAACCGAAAAAATAGAAGAACCGTTGATTACGTTGGCAGGCGCTGAGAAAAAACTTCATGAGAATTCGAAAGAGACCAGGGCTATGTGTGTCTGGAAAAAGGGAATTCGCTCTCCGGAAGAAATGAATAAATTTTTGAATAAGCTGAAGGCGGCAAACTTTAATGTGGTCATACCGGAAATGTATCCGTTTCCGGATGGAGCGAGATTACGCGGCAGTTCCGATCCTGAACTTTTTACTTGTTTTGTCAAGAAGGCGCATCAGGCGGGATTGGAAGTTCATCCTTATATGATAACGATGGCGCTTAATCCTCCCCAGATGAGGAGATACATGAAAAAACACGGCGAAAATTTCATGTTGAAGTATGCGGCAGTCAAAGAAGACGGAACGAGAGAAAATTGGAAAGATATTTGGGCTTGTTGCCATCGGCCGGATTTCCAGCAAGAAATAGCCAAGATGGTAGCTGATGCGGTAAAAAAGCATCATTTGGATGGAATTTGTCTTGATTACAGCAGAACACAGATTTCCCGCTGTTATTGTGATTATTGCAAGGAAGCTTTTCGTAAGAAATTTGGTAAAAAGCTTACAGAAGCCAACAGCTATGAATGGAAGGAGTGGCAGGATGAGGGAATGGCTGATGTCATTAAAACAATTTATACGGCGGTAAAGAAAGCGGAACCCCGGGCGATTGTGTCTGCCTATTGTATTACCCCCCAGAGAAGAGGCGGGCAGAGAGGCTGGAAGTGGGTGAATGACGGAATTCTCGATTTTGCCTGGCAGGGGACTTATTGGAAAGATACCCATATGCGGCTGGGATATATGGCTAATGAATTAAGTAAAACGAAGGATAAAACAAAATATTATCCGTGTATCGGAGGACATCATCGTATAAAAACCCCTGAGTTATGGATTAAAGAGCTTATCTTGATGAGGCAGTTGGGAGTAAAAGGAATAATAGCATTTACAAGCCATCAATTTACCGATGAGCATTACCGTTTACTTAAAGAAGGACCTTTCAAAAATAAAGCTGTTCCATATTTCAGGTAAAAGTTCTCCGATTTAAAAGAAATAAATATCCATAGATGGCAGTTTCATAGACGTTTGGCGAATTATGAAACTGCCGTCTGTTAATCCGTTATTGGGATATTGTTCTGCATTTTGCATGCCTTGACCGTATTCTGCATCAGTATGGCGATAGTCATTGGGCCTACTCCGCCGGGAACCGGAGTTATAAATGAGGCTTTTTCCGCAACTTCATCGAATTTGACGTCGCCGACCAGGCGATAGCCGCGTTTGGCGGCGGCGTCTTCCACCCGGTTGATCCCGACGTCAATAACCGCTGCGCCGTTTTTTACCATGTCCGCGGTGATAAATTCCGGTTTGCCGATGGCGGCGATCAGGATATCGGCCTGGCTGGTAATTTTCGGCAGGTTCCGGGTTCGGGAATGGACGCAGGTGACGGTCGCGTTCGCGCCCGGCGCTTTCTGCACCAGCAGCGCCAGCATCGGTTTGCCGACGATGTTCGAACGGCCGACGACGACCGCGTGTTTGCCCGCCGGGTCGATGCCGCTGCGTTCGAGCAGAACCATTACGCCGTAAGGCGTACACGGGAAAAACCCGTCGGTTTTGCCGATAAGCATTTTGCCGACATTGCTTTCGTGGAAACAATCGACGTCTTTAGCCGGATTGATTGCCGCGATAACTTTTTCTTCGTCTATTTGCGGCGGCGGCGGCGACTGCACCAGTATGCCGTTGATTTTGGGGTCTTTGTTCAATTTTGCGATCAGTTCGAGTAGTTCGTCCATCGTGGTTTTTTCGTCAAGGGCGTATTTTGCCGAATAAATGCCGAGTTCCTGGCATTTGCGGTCTTTCATATTGACGTATACCTGGGAGCCGGGGTCATTGCCGACCAGAATTACCGCGAGGCCGGGCTGCAGATTGTGATCGCGCGCCAGCATGCTTATTTCTTTGCGGTTCTCTTCATTGAGCTCGGCCGCTATTTTTTTACCGTCAATTATTTGCGCCGCCATGGAAAATCTCCTGAATAGTTGTAAATTATATACAGTCCGTAATTTTTACCTTGATCGCATACTGATACTATTGTCGGGCTTACGGAAATTTCAAACAGCTTATGAGAATTAATCAATGAGATTCATGGTCTATAATATCGCTTACGGGACCGGCGGCCCTAACGGCAATTCACACCGCGTCCTGACCTCGCACCGCTATATAAAGACCCATGGGCGGTATTTTGAAAAAATAATCGATTTCATCAAGGAAAGCGGCGCCGATATAGTCGGCCTGGTTGAAGTCGATACCGGTTCCTACCGTACCGATCAGGTCAACCAGGTTAAGAAAATAGCCGAATGCCTGAATCATTTCCACGTGTGCGACACTAAATACGGCCAAAA
>JBAYCO010000445.1:0-3783 GCA_041668685.1 Victivallaceae bacterium
ATCTTTTTTGCTGGGCCATGACAAAAACCTGGGGACAAAACTATCGTGGTTCGAGTTGGAATCTGGGACTTGAAAAAGAAATGGAAATGAAAGCAGATACTTATAACTTTGAATCCGCACATTCCGAATTGTATAGAAAGCCCAAATCCATAGCCGAAGCGGCAGTGTTATTCTCGGCTCGAACCGTATGGTTTCACGATGATGAAGACGGGACTCCGGATAATATAATCATGAGTAATCCCGCCTCTACCGACTGCTGGCGCGGCTGGTGTGAAATGCTCATGCTGGAAAATGTTATTTTCGACGTCATTGGAGATGACGACCTTGCCGAGGGAAAAAACTTTGAACGTTACCGCCTGATAATCCTGCCCAATTCCGTTTGCTTGTCGGATAAGGAAATAGAATCTTTGAAAACATTCGTGAGGAACGGAGGGAAACTTATCGTCACTCACCAGACCGGCCTGAAAAACGAAACCGGCGCCCCCAGGGGAAAATATGTTTTAGCGGAACTTGTCGGCGCAGAATATGAAAAAGTTCGCCGGGCATCTTCCGCATGGGTTAAAAATAATGAACAATATCCAGTTGCAATAAAGAAATATAATCCCGGTAATTTTCCGCTTGCCGATTTTAAATTAGCTGGAAATACGGTTCCCATTATGGCGGAAGAAGGCGGCGGGAAGCAGGCGGTTATTTTTCACAATGACTATGGAAAAGGTTCCGTCATCACTTTTGCGGGCAAGCCCGGACGAGTAATATGTGTTAACCGGCATAAATGTTTTGAGAAAGGCGGAAAACGCTTTGCCGAAATAGAATTTTTCCCCGACCGGGAGCTTTTGTCCATAATGAAAAATATGGTTTTCTATCTGCTGGGCGAAAACCGGCAGCTAATCCCGAAAAATCTTCCGATGGGATTTATTTCAGGGCTGTTTAGACATGGAAACCGAACGGTTCTCCATGTGGTCAACGCCGCAGGCGCCTTGGCTGACAACGGGAAAGACATTCCGATTCCGGCCCCTCTGCAATTCCCGACGGCGGAACGGTTGCAGGGAAATGCGAAAACCATAGAATTAAAAGTAAAGGCGGACGGTGAAAACGCAATTCTGAGATCACCTGATTTTTCCGGCGAAAAACAGTTGCAATGTAGAAGAGACAATGAATATATATTATTGTTTATACCGGCAGGCCTGATTAAGTGTTACAGTGTTATAGAAATCAAATAAATAACAGGACGGGATATTAAAAGATGAAACTGGGATTGTTTTTACATGGCCACTTTTATGAAAAGCTGTGCGGAAAACCGGCTTTTAAGTATGTTAATGACGAAAATAAAAAAGTGCGCGAAACTCATATTTTATCAAGCGGAGATTTATATCGCCTGACGCCGGAGGCCGTCAGATTAATGCTGGACTGCGGCGTTGAATGCATAGAACTTTTCAATACCCCTGAAAAACTCAATGCGATAATTCCGTTTTTGAAAGATCTAAACAATATTGATATAATTATTCATGAGTTTGATAATTGCGACGGTTATCCGAGTACCAATACAATTGCCGCCGCAAATAATTATCAACTTGCGGTCATCCGGGAAAATCTGAAATGGCTGATCGACATCGCCATGCGAATGAATGCCCAAAAAATAGTCCTTCATACTCCCCGTCTCGATACCCTGGATTTCATTAATAAAAAGATTGATGCGGATTTTGTCGATACGGTCAGGAACAAATGGCTTGAATTGCTGCATACCTGTTCAGGGTTTGCCGAAAAATGCGGAGTAATTCTGGCTGTGGAAAATGAAGTCAATAAGGAAAATGAATGGCACCTGATCCAATGTGCTGAAGATCTGGCGGCGGCGGTTGATGAAATACATTCTCCCAACGTGAAGTGCGCATTCGATGTCGCCCATGCCAATATCGGCTTTTCCCCGCTGAAATATGCTCAATGCCTGGGGGAACGGATAACCCATGTGCACTGGCATGATAACGACGGCTTGAAAGATCAGCACCTGCCGCCGGGAAAAGGCAACATCGATTTTACTGCCGTCATGAAATATCTGCTTGCTGCGGAGGCAAAGAACCGGGAAGAAATTACTCTTACCCTGGAATGCGACAAACCGTCAGTAGATTATGAAGCGGAGCTTCGGAAAGTTAAAATTATGCGGGATAAAATCCTGCGCGGGTAAAGGTATTGAAAAATGTCTGTTAATTTAAAAGCCGGAGCTTCCAAGATCGACATCACTCCGCCTGAAAACATGGCTTTGGCCGGTTTTCGGGCGCGCCATGGGATATCAGTCGGAATTCATGACCGGCTGTATTCTTCGGTCTTGATTCTGGATGACGGAACGGAAAAATTTCTGCTGATATGTAACGATTTAATAGGACTCGATAGTGAGTTCGCGTCAGAACTGAAAAACCTGATCGCAGCAGAAATCAAAATACCTTCCGGTAGCATCATGCTTACGTGCACCCACACCCATTCCGGGCCGTTAACCGTGAACGCTTCCTATGGAAGGAAAAATGAATTTTATCTTTCTTTTCTCAAGGGAAAAATACTTAAGGCCGTCAGGAACGCAGTCTCCAGCTTAAAGGAAGCGTTTCTCTTCAGTGATTCAATAAAAATAAAAAACGTCGGGAAAAACCGGCGCATGCCCGACAGCGGCCCCATAGACCCGATACTCGGAATAATTAAGATAAAACAAAAAAATAATAAACTTCTTGCAGTCCTTGCTAATTATTGTTGTCATCCGACAGTTCTTGGACCGGATAATTTATTGATCTCGGCAGATTATCCCGGCGCCTTCCGGGATAAGTTGAAAGAGCGTTTCGGTTCAGATACGGTAATAATGTTCACCAACGGCGCCTGCGGCGATATTAATCCGGGTCATTCCGCCGAACTCAGCGCGCTCGGCGGACGTATACCCGGACGCACTTTCAAACGGGCATCTGAACTGGGTAAAATTTTGGCAGAGGCGGCAATAGAAATTATCTCAGGTAATTCTAACGAATATGCATCTCTCTCCGTTAAAAGCAAAAAAATAAATCTGTTCTTGAAAAATTTTCCTCCTGTCGAGGAAATCAAAAGCGCCATAGCGGAGAATAAAGCCGCACTTTCAGGAAAACGGGGAAAAGAACTCATAGCAGCTCAAGTGGAGTTGCTTCATTCGGAATTGCTTCTTGATAAAGCAGTAGAAAGAAATGTTATTGAAAAAGATCATTTGATTTTCGAAATACAGGCGGTTAAAATAAGCGAAAATACGGTTTTGCTGGGAATGCCGGCGGAACTTTTTGTCGATATCGGTTTGACCATTAAAAAAATGTCTCCATTCAAAAATACTTTTATTATCGGCTATGCCAATGGCTATATGAGCTATATCCCGACCGGACAAGCTTGTCTGGAAGGCGGTTACGAGGTGCTTGTTTCAAAATTTATTCCTGAATCTTCTGAAGAGATCATAATGGAAAGCTTGAATATTTTAAACGAAATATTTGTTTGAAACGACGACATATAAAAAAAGAAGCTATAAAAACATTCTATGTTCAACTGGTATAAATCAATATTTTTCTTGGGGTTTTGCCTGCTTCTGTTCGTGCTTTTGGTTTATAACAACCCGGAAACGAAAAACGACGGTAAAATTGAATTGCGTATCTTATCCTGCCCGCCTCCTAGCCCAACTTCCGCAGGTTAAAAAAAGGCGTGTTGATTATCAACGACTTAAGGCCAAAGCTGGCACAACGTCCCTTTCACATCTTCTCAAAAATGCTTGTCTTAACCGGTAATGTGTTCCAG
>JBAYCO010000446.1:0-3778 GCA_041668685.1 Victivallaceae bacterium
AAAATCGCACAAATACCTAACTGCATCCCCAAAAGAAAGATTTTCTTTTTGCATAACGAGGGAAAAAATATCTCCACCGGCATTACAGCCAAAACAGTGAAAAGAATT
This sequence comes from Victivallaceae bacterium, assembly GCA_041668685.1. GTDB lineage: Bacteria > Verrucomicrobiota > Lentisphaeria > Victivallales > Victivallaceae > JAHOYW01. Next base: position 109 of record JBAYCO010000446.1, read on the forward strand.
AGAGTCAGGCCAAAAGGTTAAAGATGGATCTGTATCGTCATGAAAAGGACAACGTGCTTTATGGGCAGAATTAACCTCAATATCTAAGTGTTCTGCTAACTCTAATATATCTATCCGATTTTTAATTGAGTTTAAATCCATCAATATTTCCCATTGAAGATGTGGTGCCATAATTCTAAAGGTAATTACACAATATATAATACGACGGATTCAATAAAATACGAACAAAAACAATAAAATATGGACGTTTATTTTCATAACAAAAAACAACGCTTGGAACGTTATCCGGGCTGCATGGAAAATTGATTGGAATAATTTTTCATGTCACAGCGCTGAAAAATGGATTGGTATTCAAATGATAGCCGCAAAATCTGGAGGCAGAAGGACAATAGCTGGTCTTGGATATAGTAGAGAAAAACGATGAATGACAAAATAAAAGCATTTTTTTGCGTTTTTTGCACCAGTCAAAGTTACCGTTTTGTAAACCATGGAAGGTTTAAGGATTTATTTTGCGCTTGTCGCATAAATAATCCTGTTTGAACTGAGCTTGATTGGCTATACGGGTATTGCTTTGGACTATGATTGTAATGAGAACGAAATTGTATGGAATCGGGTAATGTGATTTACCTTTATATATGGAAATTGTGAATGATTTATTCTACATGAGGCTTTTTCCAGAATGCCTATGCCTCTTGATTTGGCCTGAAAAATACCAATATCAGCCTCGCAGACAATAAAATTATCTCCGATCATAGATCGGTTGAAAATGGTTAAAACCTGAATTGATAATTTATTCATGACAGTCTTCCCATTCAGGCGGCGGTCTACTGTGATATTCGATAATTTTCATTTCCGTCCCACACCTTGAGCACAAGTGCGGCGGCTTGATAAATTCTTCCGGTTCCGGCATAGGTTGATGGCTACTTGTTAAAATGTAAGCGTTGAATGACGGGCATGTTGATTTATTCTGTGGGCTGCCACAGATGAGGCAACAGGGAATCTATTTCTCTTGCCGGAGTCGTGAGAATCCTGTTCAGGACATCTTCCAGCCATGCCTGGGGATTTTTCTTGTTCTGTTTACAAGTCACAAGCAGGCTTAAGAGCATCGCCAGATTTTGTCCGCCGGTTTCATTGCCCGCGAACAAGTAATTTTTGCGTCCGAGCGCAATCGGTCGGATTGCGTTTTCCGCAGGATTATTGTCAATGTTGATTTTCGGATTGCTCAGGAAACGACGTAATCGCGTTTGGGCGTTCAGCGCATAATTCGCCGCTTTGCATATGAAGGATGATGGTTCATCGTTCAACTTGAGTCCGTCGCATTCCCTGAATATACGATCGACGATGTCGCGCGAAACTTTGGCGCGCAATTTCTGGCGGCATTCAAACAGAGCTTTTTCCGTGCCGCGTTCGGCGGCCTGTTCTTTAGCCTGGCGTTCGACCATGTAAAGTTGTTGAATCATCTTCAACAATTTCCCGGCCTCTTCCTGATGCACAGGCAAGGCCTTTTCGAAATAGCGCCGCGCGTGAGCCCAGCAGCCCGCCAGATCCAGACTGCATTCTTCATCATTTTCACACTGAATATAGGCGTCGTACTGATCCGCGATCACGGTTCCCTGATACTCTCCCAGGTATTTTTTCGCCGACTCGCCGCTACGGCTGAGGTCGAACGCGAACGCCGTCAACGGCGGGCCGATCCCGGTCATGCGGCACCACAGCCAGGCGGTCTGACATTTACCGGTTCCAGGCGCGAGCATTTTCATACTTGATTCATCGGCGTGAATGATTTCGCACTCCAGGATAAGCTCGACATGGCGTTCGTATAAAGGAGTCAGCAAATCGGCGGTTCCTCCGAAAAGCCGGCACAAGGTCGAACGGTGAACATCAATTCCCACGCGCGCCAGACGTTCCTGTTGACGGTACAGCGGCAGATAGTCGAGACATTTTTCCGTGATCATCTGCGCGATAAATGAAGCATCGAATTTGCTTTTTCCGGACTTGCCGTCGAGAGGGTCACCGGGGTGCGGCGCGGTCACGACGCCGAATGTCGCATCATTCGGATCGGCATATTTTTCGCGTTTAAAAACCTTCACAAAGTAGCTGTTGCGCCAGGCCAGGCGTTCAAAAACGTCATAACCGATCAGTTTGAGTTCCTGGCCGTCCGGCCCGAAACGCTCTTCCTCCGGCAGCTTAATGATGACTTCTTCGCGCGGCAGATCGTCGGGCAGTTTCTGCCAGCCGCTCTGATTGCGATGTTTCCGACGTTCGTAGTTGACGGTTTCCTTTTCCGGTTCGGGCGGAGCCGGAGCTTCCTCAAATCCCGGCAGCAGCGGCGCATCGGGATCCGGATCGACGAAGCGTTCCGACTTCTGCCCGAAGAGCTGGCGTTTGAACCAGTCAAGCTGCTGCCGGAGTTCTTCCACCGTGGCAGTCAGTTGACAATTGGCGTTCTGGAGATTGAGATTGGCGTTCTGGAGTTCGCCTATAATTGCCGACGCTTCCTCCGGCGTAACGTTATTTCCACCCCGTTTTTCAAACCCGCCTGGCTCCGACATTCCCATTTAACAACCCCGATTAATACTACCTATAATTCTATTAACGCTAATATAGCGCGGAAAAAGCGCTTTGCCAGCTAGAAATAAAGAAATATCAAAAAAATCCTTATCGTCCGGATAAGTGGAAACGCTTGCTGTAACGCTTGGGAATAATGCCCTGCAGCATGGCGTGGAACTCCCGCAAGTCCAGTTGGCGCGGGTCGTTCAAATCCTTTGGGATACTGAAACTTCCCCGGGAAAGACGCTTCGCCCAAATGGCGTAACCGTCATGGTCCCAGTAAATAATTTTGAGCAAGGTCTTGCCGCGATTGTAGAACACAAAAAGATGCCCGGAAAGCGGATCCTGCCGCATCAACTGCCTGACGACTCCGGGCAGCAGGTTGAAGGATTTTCGCAGGTCGACGGGTTGCTGACAAAGAAAAATCCTTACTGACGTCGGGATGCCTAACATGATTTCGCCTCTCGCAGCAACGTCATTATCCGCCAGAAAATATCCCGGTCGAATTCTTCGGGGAATTTCAGACGGATACCGTTGCCGAATTGAAGTTTTATTCCGGCATCGGGGTTTAAGGCGCCGGGGACTTCCGAAATATCTTTTTGCGGCGGCGCTGCCGACGGCAATTCAAAAATTTTGACTGGTGCGGAAATTTCGTCTTTGCTCATTATGTCAATAAGATCACGCCAGTGCAATGCTGTCTTGTAGTTGATTTTTTCGTCCCGGCAGAAACCGCACAGACTTTTGCCGCTTTGGGTTTGGCAGGAGAGAATCTTTTTCCAGTACCTGAGTTTTTGTTTTCGAGTCATGATAAGCTCCTTAAGTTTTGAAACTTACCATACCTCCGCAGGGGATAAGAAAAAAGATGCCCGTCATTCAACGCTTACGTTAAAATAAGCAATCGTATTTCCCGGCGGTTCTGCTTGTTTGCGGAGGCCTCAAGTCCGTAATATCGGGTCTTCATAAAACCTGACGGCAACACATGCTGCAAGTAAAGCAGCATGAATTTCAGAGCGTTCAGTGTCCGGTATTTTATTTCATCGGTTCGACCGTCTTTATAACGGAATTTTACATTTATACCGTCATATTCTACTATCCGGTTATTGCCAATGAAGCCGCGTTG
>JBAYCO010000447.1:0-3777 GCA_041668685.1 Victivallaceae bacterium
ATGCCGTAATCCGTTCATAAATATAAATATCGCCATTGGGACGCCGTTCCCGCCGTTCTCCGACGTGAGTTTTTCCAGTTATTCTTTTAGACATTGCTCTATCTCCTTTTTTTAAAATGTCAGTATTATTATAATACGTACATGTTAAAAATCAAGAAAAAAGAGTACGATTTCAGTAAAAAATCGTACTCTCTGAGCTATTTTTCACTTAAAGTGTGCGCTTTAGCCGACTTTCAGGTTGATAATGAAAAGTGTCCACCTATATGTCCACCAAATTTAGTCCCAACGGGTCAAAATCTGTCATTTTCAGTCACTTTGAAAAATGGATTTAAAAACTTACAAGCAGTTGATAATGAACACAATTGTCATGGCTTGTCATTGTCTGGCATGGAAAATAAAAATGGTGGACCCGGCAGGACTCGAACCTGCGACCCGGAGATTATGAGTCACTAAAGTTCAGCCTCAAATAACGATTTTTTGTCCACTTTTGCTACACTTTGTGAGCTTTTCAAAAAATACGAGAATACGAAAGAAAAGTCGGGAAAAAGAAGGATGCTACCTGACTAGTCGTTTATGATATAAATGCAACTTATTTTTTGGCTTGTTCTATTTGTTGTTTTTGTTTTCTTCCGGACTTTTGATTTCTTCAATGTACTGTAAGACTTTCAGGCAGATGCTTCTGCCGAGACATTTCCATTTTGAAACATGATTAAGGTACGAAAAATACTTAAAGGAATAAAATATTTTGCTTTTTTTCGCTGCTTTATGCAAAAAGGCCTTGACAAATATAACAGTATACTGTATACTCTTTAATATAAAGGAGCCATATAAATGAGTACAAAAAACGCAATATCAGTTTCAATGTTAGAAAAACCTACTCCGTTATATAAACAGGTGAAGGATATGGTTCTCACCGTTATAAAGGATAAAAAACTACAGGCGGGAGAGATGCTTCCGGCCGAACCGGCCCTTTGCAATATGCTGGAGGTAAGCTCAATCACAGTAAGACGGGCGCTACGGGAATTAGGACAGGATGGCTGGATATGCCGCAAACCCGGTATCGGAACGCTTGTTACCTCTAAAGTCAACGCACCTCCCAGAATACTTGTCTGTTTCAGATGGGAAGTAAATGAAACGGCATATTATGCTCAGTCTTTGATAGAGACTTTTAATTCCGTCAAAGATAAAAATTGCGATCTTCAAATAATCAGCGGTTCGGCGGAATATGAGTCTTTATATCGGGAACATAAGGCCGACGGCATGATTATCGTGGCGCCCAGAATTAATCAGTATCCGATGTTGCAGAAGATGAAGGATGCGGGCATGAGATTTGTTGTTCTGGGGGCGTCTTCAGCCAATTTGGATCTGGACTTCGTAGATTGCGACCATGCGCAAGCCGCATTTATTGCCGTTGAGTATTTTATCAGACATGAACATAAAAATATCGGTTTACTTAACGGGTCAAAAAATAATTATGACTGCCAGAGTATAGCCGCGGGTTATCTGGCGGCCATGAAGAAAAACAAGCTTCCGGTTGAACCCGTATTTATGAAGCATATTGAGTCTGCCCAAATCGCTGAAAAAAAACATTTAAGCGCCGTTCAGGAGTGGCTTGCTGCCCGGATGACCGGGAAAAACAAAATTACGGCATTATTGTGTTCAGGACATCTTTTAACTACGGACGTTTATATTTCCTCAAACGCCGGAATAATGAAAATTCCTGAAGATATTTCTGTCATAACGTTGGATGAAACCCCGGTAAATATGGCATTGTCCCCCCCCGTTACCACAGTAAAACAACCGTTAAAAGAGATGGCGCTGGAAACTCTGAACGGGATCAAGGCAATGATAAAAAATCCGCAACATAAATTGACCCGGACGCTAAGTCCGGAACTTATAATTCGCAATTCAGTAAAGGAGATATAATCGAAGATGAAATTGTCCGTATGTACGGTATGTTTTCAAAAACAATCGCCAATGGAGTACCTGCCGGTACTCGCAGAATCCGGATTTAAATACCTCGATCTGTATCATCGACAGTTGCCGATAAGCTCAACTGCGGAAGAAAGGAAAAGGATTGTCGATTTTATATCCGCTTCCGGTTTTGAAATCGTTTCCCTGTGCAGCGGTTTCGGCCATAACTATCTCGATCCGGATGAGAACATAAGATCAAAGCGGCTTGAGGAAGACAAAAGAGGAATAGACCTGGCCGCCGATTCAGGGGCCAAAGTCGCGAGGGTATTCCTGGGGACAACCGAACGCGAAGAAGTCGTCTTCAAAACCGGGGTTCCCCTGCTGAAAGAATTGGTAGCTTATGCGGAATCCAGAGGGATCGTGCTGGCAATGGAAAATCACCGGGGCTATTACAGCGGAACCCCGGAGGGGGCATTGCGGCTATGTGCAGAAATAAATTCTCCCGGTTTGGGAATACTCTACGAACCCGGCAATCTTCTCGGGGAAGGATACGATTTCAAGCGGGAATTCTATTTCCAGGCGCCCTATATTGTGCATATGCATTTAAAGGACGGCTTCCCCCGATATTATGATGACAAATACGGCAAGGGCTACAGGCTTCATTCCACTCTGCTCGGCGAGGGCCGGCTTGATGTTCCATGGATATTTGAACATTTACAGGAAATTAATTATCAAGGCTGTGTGTCTTATGAATACGAGTCATGGCACAGCGAATACAATTTACCGCCGATACCTGAAGGACTTAAACAGGCTTTTGAGTATTTGCAGAACATCTGAAAAACAAGGAATTCTACAATGGAACGCTATTTGGGAAAGGAAGAATTAGATAATCTTAAAAAAGTTATCAACAGTCAAAAACTGTGGAAACGGGACGGAAGCTTTGTCAGGAAGTTCGAAGCTGCTTTTTCTGAAAAAATGGGCGTGAAATACGCCATAGGGGTTAATTCCGGGTCATCCGCATTGGAAACCTGCGTTGCCGCCTGCGATATAAAACCCGGCGACGAAGTCATTTGCACGGCGTATTCGTTCATAGCTTCATCAATGTGCGTCCTCCGGCAAAACGGAATTCCTGTTTTCGCAGACGTCGATCCCCGGACTTTATGTCTTGATCCTGCCGATGTGGAAAAAAAGATCACTGAACGAACAAAAGCCATTATCGTAGTCCATATTTATGGACAACCTACAAAAATGGATGAAATAATGCGGATTGCGGGAAAATACCGGCTTCTCGTTATTGAAGACTGTTGTCAGGCATATGAATCATGGTATCAGGGACGCAAGGTTGGCACAATTGGTGACATGGGCGTGTTCAGCCTGCAGCAGATGAAACAGATCACCAGCGGTGAAGGTGGTATTGTGATAACGAACAACGAAAAACTTTTCCGCAAGGCGGCAATGCACAGCAATATCGGCATGGTATGGGACTGGGAACGTCCTGAAAACGCCTCCCATTTTGCCATCGGCGGCAATTATCGGATGGGCGAACTGCAAGCCGCAGTCGCTTTGGCGCAGCTTGGAAAAATTGAGCTATTCAGAAACGAACGCCGGAAATTTATCAGAATTATTGAAGAAAACTTATCGGGAGTAAAAGGTATTGGCTTAGCCTATAAATATGAAGGCGCGGAGCCGAACTTTTATTTTTATCCTTTGCGTTATGATGAAAACGCGTTGGGAATGCCGCGGGATGAATTCATAAGGCAATGCCGGGAGGAAGCGGGAGATAATGAACTGGAAATAAATTCCGGGACCATCAGAATAAATTACCTTGAACCCATATACCGGGATATAAATGAAAAAACGCAT
>JBAYCO010000448.1:0-3768 GCA_041668685.1 Victivallaceae bacterium
CATATGCCTTTACTGCCGGCTGATACCGCGTGCCAGTCTCCGGAACGCATGAAAATCAGGTCTCCGGTTTTCACAGGAATAGAGTTGTCGTTGACCTGATGTATGCCTTCTCCGGATACCACCCAGAAAAATTCAGGGAAATCATGACCGTGCGCTTTAACCGAGTAGGAGTGGTTAAGGCGGTGCCTGATGATCCTGGTGGCGTCGCTTCCGGCATTTATGATTTTCCATTTGATAATATCCATAAATATCAAAATAGCGCATATTTTATAAAAATACAAGCAAGATTTTTATTTATGCTGGATTTATTATTACAGAAACCAGCAAAAAGGAAAATCAATTATGGTTAAAATTCTTGGATTCGGTGAAGTTATGCTGCGTTTATGTCCGCCGGGATTTAAACGTTTTCGGCAGGTTCTTCCGGGGACTCTGGAGGCTACTTTCGGGGGCGGTGAGGCCAATGTCTGCGCTTCGCTTGCTTTGTTTGGCAATGAGGCCGTATATCTGACGGCGCTGCCGGATAACGCGCTTGCGGAAAGTTTTCTCGCTCAAATGCGGGGACTGGGGGTAGACGTATCGAAAGTCACGCTCAGGGAGGACACCAGGATGGGAGTTTATTTTGTGGAAACCGGCGCGAATCAACGGGCCTCAAACGTCATTTATGACCGGGCTTATTCGGCCGTGGCGATGGCCGGGCCGGAAGCTTATGATTTTGACAACGCGCTGGACGGAGTCGGCCATGTCCATATTACCGGGATTACTCCGTCCTTGAGCGAAGCCGCTTTTCAGGCAACCCTGGAATTGGTGAAACGCGCGAAAGCGCTTGGCGCGAAAGTTTCATGTGACCTGAACTACCGTAAAAAACTTTGGAACTGGCATGAGTTGATGAAGAAAAACGAACTGGCCGAGTACTGTATGGCGCAACTTGTCCCGTATGTTGACCTGGTGATCGCCAACGAGGAAGACGCCGCGGATGTTTTCGGAATCAAGGCCGAACATGCCGAGCTTACAAAGGGACGAATTGACGCGGCGGCTTACGTTTCGGTAGCGCGGCAATTGATTGAACGTTTTTCCAACGTATCGCAGGTCGCGATTACGTTGCGGGAAAGCATTTCCGCCAGCCATAACAACTGGGGCGCGATGTTGTTTGACCGGGCGGCCGGGGAAGCTTATTTCGCGCCGCTTGATCCTGATGGCGACTATGCTCCTTATGAGATCCGCGACATTGTCGACCGGGTAGGGGGCGGCGATTCTTTCGGGGCGGGACTGATTCATGCTTTATACAGCGCTGATTGTTCAGCGCCGCGGGATGCAATACGTTTTGCGGTTGCCGCCAGTTGCTTAAAACACTCGGTGCCGGGAGATTTTAACTATGTCAGCCGCAATGAAGCGCTGGCGCTTATGCGAGGCGATGCTTCAGGGAGGGTAAAGAGATGACCAGACAGGAAATGCTTGATATTTTAAAAAAGAATCCGATTGTGGCGATTTTACGCGGGATAAGTCCCGATGAAATCATGGAAGTGTGCGAAGTCCTGGCGGATAACGGCATAAAATTTGCCGAGATAACCATGAATTCCCCCGAAGCGCTGAAATCGATAGAATCGGCGGCGCAGCGTTTTGGAAGCGAACTGCATATTGGGGCCGGTACCGTTCTGAACCCTGAACAGGTGGATAAAATAACCGCGGCGGGCGGGAAATATATTATTTCTCCAAACTGTAGTCCGGCGGTGATCAGGAGAACTAAAGAGCAGGGTTTGTTGTCATGTCCTGGAATTTTTACGCCTTCGGAAGCGTTCAGCGCTTTGGAAGCCGGAGCGGACCTGCTTAAATTGTTTCCCGCCGGAAGGCTTGCCCCTGAATACATTAAGGATTTAAAAGCGGTTGCTCCTGCCGAATTTATTGCTACCGGAGCCGTTGGGGCCGCCAATATAAAAGATTATTTGCGTTTTGCCGCCGGGGTTGGGATCGGTTCGGCGTTGTACAAACCGGGGATGACCGCGAGTCAGGTTGCGGAAGCCGCGAAATTATACGCGGAATTATTGAGGTAGGGACGGCTCTCTGAACCGTCCATTTTTTGAGACAATGTTTTCGGATAAATCGCCCTGCCTTAATATTGCAACCGAGTAGGCCGGCTTTCGATGAAAGCGGCAGCGAACGACGTTATACGGTCTGTCAACGTTTCATATCGCCGGTCTCATCGAGACGCGGCGCTACTTAACCGCGAATTACAAAGCGCAATAGGGGGCTTGCGCACTCCAAAGATGCTTCGCGTCAAATTTCTATTTATACCATTTGGCTGGCAGAATGTCTTTTTCTATTTCCAGAAGTTCTTTTATGATCATTTTGGCGTCGCCGATATTGTTGACCAGCGGGTCGGTGATCATGGCGCGCAGCAGAAGTTGGTGATTGCAGGTAACTGCGGCTTCAGCGGTCAGTTCGTGCGCATCGAGCACCTGCATCTGTAAACCTAAAACACCGCGCGGCATTTTCCCGAACGGTTTGGGGCGCGGGCCGTTTTCCATATCGACCGTGCATTCCAGTTCAAGGAAAGCGTCTTCCGGCATGTTGATAACTGCTCCGCGATTGGCGCTGTTGATATAGAACGGTTTGTTGAGGCCGCCCCACATGCTTTCGATAATATCGGTTGCGTGGTCGCCGTGGTCAAGGTTGATGAATTCATCTATCGGGGTTTCCCCGGAAGCCAGCTTGCGGGTTTTTTCCCAGGCGGCGGCCATTTCTTCGGCCCGGTTATGGGCGTCGAACGGGATTATCGGTTCCGGTGTGTTGGGCATGACGCCGTAACCCTGGAAAAACGGTACGTATTCCTTGGTATGGCTTGGCGCGGTAGGGTAAGCGCCGTAAATATCCATCAGTTGCAGGGCATACTCAAAATTGTAGCGTGGTTTGGCTTTGAATGACGGTCCCTTTAATTCCTCCGCGTCGGCATATCGCCTCAGGGTTTCCCTGATGTTCGGAAGCCGGTACTTCCCGTCGTATCGGCATTCGGTCATAAAAGTGCAGTGGTTTATGCCGGCGATTTTGAATTCAAATTTTTCGATCATTTCCGGAGTCGGTTTTTCATCGTCGCCGATTATTCCGGCCAGTTTCATGTAATAGTCTTTTACATAAGGAAGATGATTGCCGTCGCAGAGGGCGAAACTTTTGACTTTCGGCGCATAGCGCATGAGCGCGATGCCGAGTACGGACGTGGGATTGATGAAGTTGATAACCCAGGCGTCCGGACATAAATCTTCGACGTCCCGACAGACGGCCAGGGCGTGCGGGATTTCACGCATTGCGCGGAATATGCCGCCCGGTCCGATAGTGTCGGACGAACACATCGTGATGCCGTACCTTTTGGCGATTTTGGTATCTACGCCCCGGTACCATGCGTTTTTTTCGGAGAAGGTCAGGACGACGAAATCACAATCCTTTAATACTTCCCGGCGGTCGGTTGAGCCGATTACTTTAGTTGGCGAACCGGCGGCCTTGATTGCCCGTTGCGCTAAGTCCTTCATGGTTTTCAGGGCGTCCGGATTGGTGTCCACCAGCGCTAATGTGCCGCCGGAAAGTATTTCGCTTTTCACCATATTCCAGATTGCCGGTTTGCCGAAAAAATAACTCCCGGCGCCGATCACCGCTACTTTTGGACCATTCATTTTTATTTTCCTTATTTGAATATTTGTTGTTTTATTTTATTCTGTAAAACCCCGTCCTTTGGGCGGGGTCATAGTTTTTCGGCTCTGCCTGAACATTATTGAGGTAATA
>JBAYCO010000449.1:0-3761 GCA_041668685.1 Victivallaceae bacterium
TGTGAACGCGCATTAATTCTTGCCGGAATTTGAGCATTTAGTTCTGCCGGAGCCGATACAGTTTTCTTCCGGTCTTCTTCCGGTATTTTTCAGTGTTCTTGTAATTTTCTTGTTTTTCTTTGATTTTATTCCCGACTTCAGACGAAAAAATAGTTTTCATCTGCGCCATCTTCTTCCCCCATTCCCTTTATTCCGTATGACTCCGGTTGCCTGAATGTGGTATATTTCCTGTTTTTTCGTAGGGTTAATATGGATATAGGAAATTTCAATGACGATACAGGCATTCCCGCAAGAACCGGAGTATTTAATCTGTGCGGCCTGCGGACGTAAATTTATTCCATCGTTCCGACATCCCCATCAGAAATACTGTAAGCATCCGCAGTGCGTCCGTGACCGAAATGCGTTGCGCCAGCGGAAAAGCGCCAAACGGCATCGCAAAGATAGAGCATATCGCCTCAAAACTTCGCGGCGCAAGCATAACGAATATCTGCGCCGGAAGGAGCGCAAGTCCCAGCGTCCGCCGTCGGAACGCACGGAAACCTGGCATGATCCGGTAACGCCGCGTAATCTGGATTTATATTTCCTGGGACTGATAAGTTATGCCACCGGAACTACGAACGCCGCCGACTTAAGCCGTCTGCGCAGCCGCTGTTATGAGATCGGCAAAAATGTCTGTTTGCGGGTGTAGAGGATGACCGCTGTGAGGTGAATTTAACCGCTGTGAGGTGAAAATCACGGTAAAAGCTGATTCAAGCCGTTAAGCTGGAATATATAACGCCGCACCATTGTGAGGTGAATTTTTCACCTCACAGTTGATTGAGAAGCCGTCCTTTCCTCTGTCCATTATAGCAATACCGGACTTATTTCCGGAAATCATAACCGAAAACAGGAGGAACAACGATGGTTGACAAGTTTCCGATTAAATCTGAAGAACTGCGGCGTATCCCGAACGGCTTCGGCTGGGTGGATCACCGCCTGTTGCGGGACGGGCATATGAGAAAATGCTCATCCGATGCGCTGGCGCTCTACCTGGTGCTGATCTGCGCCGCCGACGGCCAGGGCTTATCGTATTACGGCGACGGCCTGGTGGGTTCGCTGCTTGGCTGGTCAAAGGGACGGCTCGAGGCGGCCCGGACGTGTTTGCGCGACGCCGGGCTGATCGCCTGGGAAGCTCCGCTTTATCAGGTGTTGGAAATTCCGCCGTTGCGGAAGGAGGCGGACTATGCTCAGTCGTGAACAATATGTGCAAATCCGTTATCTTTTCACGGTGGAAAAACTCAATTCGGTTCAGATCGGCGAGCGGCTGGATATCCCGGAGCGAACCGTCCGCAGTTGGTGGAAGCTGGAAGAATACCCGGACAGAAGCAAGATCGCCCGGGCTAAGGTTACCGACGATTTTACGGGGCGGATTAAACGCATGCTGGATGATTATCCGAAACTGACCGGAACGCAGGTTTACCAGCGTTTACAGCGGCTCGGTTATCGCGGCAGTGCCGCCACTGTCCGGCGTTATCTGGGTTTGGTCAGGCCGAAATCCTTCCGGGCGTTTTTAACGCTGGAATTTGAACCCGGAGAGGCTATGCAGGTGGATTTCGGGTACTGCGGCTATCTGCGGCACGGAGACAAAAACATCCGCTTGTGCGTCTGCGCCGTGGTGCTCTGCCATTCAAGATTGCTGTATGCCGAAATTATTCCCGGAGAAAAGATGGAACACACCTTTTCATGTTTGCAAAACGCAGTGCGTTTTTTCGGCGGGGTTCCCCGGAAAATAATCGTGGATAATTTCAAGGGGGCGGTACTGCATCACGGTCGTCACGGCGAGGTTCGTTTCAACCCGCATTTTCTGGATTTCAGCAGTCATTACGGCATACTGCCGGTCGCCTGCAACGTAAAGGCCCCCTATGAAAAAGGCATAATAGAAAACGCGATCGGTTATATTAAAGGTAATTTTATCAGCGGCAGCCGTTTCTCCGGACTGGAGGAAGCGCGGATGGCTTTGCGGAGCTGGCTTGACAATATCGCCAACGTCCGGACTCACGGTACTACCCGGCAACGCCCGGTTGATCTCTTTGAACAAGCGGAAAAAGCGGCATTGCTGCCGCTCAATCCGCACTCGTTCGACTGCTCCAGGATAGAGTCCAGAACCGCCGATTCCCGCTGCCGGGTCTATTGCGACGGCAACCAGTACAGCGTGCCGGTGCGCTACGCGGGGCTCGCGGTAAGTCTGAAAATCACCACTGATACCGTGTTTATTTATCACGACAATAAGCTGATCGCCACCCATATCCGCAGCTACGGCAAGGGCGCGACAGTCTCCGATCCGCGACATTACCGCCTGATGCTCGACGAACGCCGAACCGCCGCCGGCCAGAACCTGAAAAGTGATTTTCTGGCTCTCGGACGGGATGCCGCAACTATGCTGCGCGAACTCGAAGCCCGTTTTGAAAACCTCGAAACCCACATGAAAAAAATCATGCTGCTGACCGAGATTCATGGTAAAAACACCGTTCAAAACGCATTAATGTCGGCAGTGGAAAACCAGGTTTACGGCTCCGATTATGTCGAATACCTGATTCGGCTCAAGACCCGTCCGGTGGAAAACGCCATGGGACTGCTTCATGTCAGCAAGGGAGCCGACAACCTCAACATCACGCTCGACAAACCAAATCTCGATACTTACGACATCAAATAAAGAGGCCGATTATGCAAGATGAACTCATTAGAAATCTCGATTACCTGGGACTTCCGCATTTGAAAACGGAAATTTATTCCATGCTGGAAAACGCCGCGCAACAAAATACGCCGCTGGCGGAATTTTTCACTATGGCGATCAGCGCTGAAGTTGTGGAAAAACGCCGCCGTTCTACCGAACGCCGCATCAGCCAGGCGCATTTCCCGCAAAAGAAAACCCTGGAATCATTCGACTGGGGACACCCGGACAAGATCAACGAGGAACTCGTGCGTTATCTTTTTACCCTCAGATTTGCCGAGGATCATAAAAATATCGCGTTTTTGGGACTTCCCGGACTTGGGAAAACCCATCTTATGACCGCCATCGGACTGCATGCGTGTTCCAACAGCTACTCCGTTCTCTATGAAACGGCGGCGAATATTATCAACCGCCTTCTTGCGGCGCGGGCTACTGAAAACTTCATGCGGGCGCTGAAAACCTATACGAAAGTTGACATCCTGTGCATCGATGAAATAGGGTATTTACCTATTGACCAGCATGGAGCCAACATGCTTTTTCAAGTCATCAGCTCCCGTTATGAACGCGGCAGTATTATCCTGACCAGCAATAAGGCATTTATAGACTGGGGTGACATTTTCAACGACAGCACCATTACCAGCGCCATCCTTGACCGCCTGCTGCATCATTGCGAGGTCGTAACCATTGAGGGCAAAAGTTATCGCATGGCCGCACGCAAAAAATAATAAAATAACAACCTCAGCAAAAGGAGCTTTAATTACCCTTTAGGACTTCGGCGGCAGATGTGCTCGCTCTCAGACGAAAACATACCCGGCAGATATCCGCATGCGGAGCATGGCCGATTCGCCGTTCGGAAATATTCGTATTGATCCGGCATAGTCGCCGAGGCCCTTTCTTAAGAAAATCCAACGCAAACACATCTTCATATGCGCAATTCCGCTTGCCGTTTTACCCGGACAGCGGACGCATAATTACACCCCGGCCACCAAAATGCTCATTTTCCGGCTGTTTCTGATGTTCAAATTCCGGCCATTTCTCGTGCGCGTCCACA
>JBAYCO010000450.1:0-3749 GCA_041668685.1 Victivallaceae bacterium
CGGTCGCTATTTATACGATTTTGACCGTTGACAAAAAAGCGGCGGCAAAGTGATGAAAAAGTGTTCTAAAAAACAAAAAATCTTTGTTTTTCAGGCATATGAAAACGGAGAAAGTGAAAATTTCCCAATAAGTAATTAAAAGCCAATAACATAAACAAAATTACAGAACGAAAGTTTTGACAGAGCCAATTAATTGGACAGGATAATACAGGATGAAAAAAGTTGGTTTAAGTAGCGCCGCGTCTCGATGAGACCGGCGACATGCAACACCGCCAGGCCATATAATGTTGTTCTTTGCCGCTTTCATCGAAAGCCGGCCTACTTGAGCACCGGCGGAGCCGACTACCAAACCAACTGTCCGCACTAATCATTGTCGCGGCGCGACTTTATTGTTTTCCTGAAAGCGGCGGGAGACGAACCGAAATGCTTTTTGAATTTGGCGGAAAAGTAATGCTTGTCGTAAATTCCGCAGCGTTCCGCGACCTCATGAATTGCCAGTGAACTCGTTTGGAGCAGGGATTTCGCTTTGGTCATCCGCATTTGGGTTATGGTCTGCCATATCGTTTGGGATTTAGTCTGCCGGTATCTCCGGGTTAAAGTACGGGGCGACATTTCAAGATGACCGGCGATTTCATCGAGGCTCAATTCATGCTGCAAATTGCTCTGAATAAATTCGTCAACCCGCGAAAGCAGTATCCGGTCGCTCAATTTATCCGCTTTGCTTCCGGCGAGGGATGAACCGATAATGGGCAACGGTTTAACCGCTCTGGCCAACAATATAATAACCTGGGTGAAAAGCGACTTCAGGATAATTTCGGAACCGGCCTGCGGCGAAGCGGCTTCCTCCAGCATCCGGGGAAAAGCCGTAAAGAAAAAAGGATGAAGCGGATAAATCAGATCATCGGCGGAAGCGAGGTTCCGGATACTCAGGCCTTCCGGGCTCTGTAACTGCGCGCTCACTTTCCTGAGCGGCCTTATCGTCAGCCACCACACCTGCATCTGCAAAGGCGGAACAATACATTCCCAGGCATGAGGCTGCTTGGGCGGCGTAATCGTGAAAAATCCGGGTTTAAAGAAAACCTGTTTATGGGGAGTGAGGATTTTCCCCTGTCCCTGAAACGGGACATGAATTTCAAAAAAACGATGCGAATGGAATTCCCGTTGCAGGGAAACCACTACCCAGTGAACTTCCAGCAGGTTGATCGAATAATTTCCGATTATGATCTCCGGTATTCGTTTGCTCAACGCCGGAGTCAAACGGTTCTGTTCGAGAATATCTTCTTCAGTTATTTCCGGGATATTTGTCGTCTCCATTCTTATACCTTTACTAATTTAAAATCACGGAAAATCTACAGGATTTTCTCGTCGTCCAGGGCTCACTACCCACGGCCCACGGCCATCACTAATGGCTATATTTTACATTATTATGGCTGTAAATTAAAACTAATATATATTGCTTTCAGACGGATTGCAATGTATTCTATTAATACAAGCTGAATTTATTATATGGAATTGGTTATTTTGACCACTTATTTGCACTAATAAAACACTGATTACGAGAGTTTTCCTTTGCGGCTTTGCCGCAAAAAATTAGTGTCAAATTAGTGAAGATCAGTGGTTTAGCATGACAATAAGAGTTTCGACAAATTTAAAATAAGGAGATACGGAAAAATGAAAACGCGCCAAACCGTTCAGAAATCACGTCCAAAGTTCACACTCATCGAACTCCTCGTTGTGATCGCGATCATAGCGATCCTCGCCTCAATGCTGCTGCCGGCGCTGAATAAAGCGAGAGAAAAAGCTAAACAAATAACTTGCAGTAACAACTTAAAACAGGCAGGATATGGAAATTTTATGTATTTAAACGATTATGAAGGCTATTTGCCCCCTAATGAGAATCCAAACAATACCAGATATAAACATTGGAACCAATATTTACTGGATAATAATTATATCAGTGACGCTATTTGTTTATGTCCATCGGGATCGCCTAATAAATATATAGGTAATGATTATATTTATGGAGCACAACGTACAGGATTCAGAAAATTAAGTAAGGTTACCCGTCCTCCATGTCCTAATGATTATCCAGTTTTGGCAGACAGTTCCCACACTAGTTATGGTACAGGAACTGGAGCCGACTACTACCAGCTCTGGTATTTCGGTTATAGTACCACTGGAAATGTCGCTTCTGGAGGAGTTGTTTTTATGCGACATGAAAATTTTGCAAATGTTTTCTTTGGAGACGGACGGGTAACACAAGTTAACAAAGGAATAATGATGAATTCTTCATATACATGGTCAAACGCACAATATTGGTGGTGTACCGCAGGCAATGGCGATTTTTAAATAACAATATATTGACGTCTTGTTTATTTCCCCTGAACAAATATCATAAGATAATTGTACAACCGTAAATTATGGAGGGCGATTTTGTGCCAAGAACGATAAATAATTCAATTAAGCAGTCTAAAAAAAAGTTAAAATTTTTTCAGAGGGAACAATCTTTTAAGTTTTTACAAAAATTTAATTTTCTCAAATTGTCTTACTCTGTTTTACTTTTCCACGTTGGAATCTTGCTGTTATTTATGACTAGCGGGATTTCTGCAAATGCCAAAATAATTTACCAATGGGGAAATGACTCTGAAACCTTAAAAAAAGAGTGGAGTGGCAATATAAAAATCAAGAAATTAGAACACGCTCCCGGAAACGGTATCTGTGGGATTGTTGAAGACAGCATAATGATAACTTCGAAAAATTTTTTCCCGGTTAAGCCAGGAACAAATTATACTCTCAGGGGGGTATTTAAATCGTTGGGAAAAGTACCAAGTAAATTCTATTACGGTTTAATTCCTTATGATAAAAATAAACGCAAAATTTTATACCATAACACCAGTGTTATTCAGAATACCGGAACCAAACTTGCCGTAACTTGCCAAAAGGGCGACAAGTCTATAATCATAAAACTTAACGAAAACTGGAAAGTCGGTGGTTGTGTAGCGTTCAACGCTAAAAAAGATTTTTCGGATCTGCCTAATTATGAAATCAAACGCCCCGTTAAAAAAATTATCCCGCGAAATGGCAATCTGGAACTTCAATTAGGCAGTACCGTCAACAAAATCTATCCTGCCGGAACCGGAATAAGAGAACATCGTAACGGAGGTGGTTATCTTTACAGCACAGCCTGTGGAAAAGTAATACCGAAAAACTGGCAAAAATATATAGGCAATATCATGGCGGCTAAGCCTGAGCAGACATCAATCCATTATTTCAGGCCGGGCACCGCTTTCGTTAAAATTATGATCCTGCCAAATTATGGGAAAAAGCAGGATGAAAAAATGGCATTCACCAATCTAGAATTGAAAATTGCTGATCCGCCTTCAAAACCGTTCTATGCCATGAAAAAGGAGGAAAAAACAGCAACTTTTACCTTACAGAATTCCAGCTCCAAAGCTTATCTATGGATAATGGCTCACGCTTGGGATATCAGAGAATTGGAACATGGAGGAGCTCCACTGCAAATAAAAGTTAACGGCATAATTTTAGATAAAAACAGGTCAGTTTTACAAGATAATTATTATAGCTGCCCATATTCGCGGAGGAAAAGTCAGAAACTGCCTAAATATAATAATAAAAGCCTATCTTGGTTGTTCAAATTTGACAACGATTTCACGATGAATAACGGGTGTGGAGATAAAGGTGTTTATACAACGAAGAACTTAAATTTCTGGTATGCTTTTAATCTTGAC
>JBAYCO010000451.1:0-3737 GCA_041668685.1 Victivallaceae bacterium
CAGCCGCCTTTCCTCATGCTGAACGGCGTGGACCATATGGCTCCCCAAGGCAATCTTCCGGAGATTATAAAAGGAATGAATGCGCTTGGGCGGGACGGTATTAGACTGAGTTCCTTACCGGAATATATCCAAACCGTAAAGTCCCGGAAAAACCGGCTGGAAAAACAGAGTGGGGAAATGATCAGCCCGCGACATTATTTTGTTCATCTTTCCGGCATGTTGGCGTCCAGAATCTACCTGAAACAAAGCAACGCGCAGGTGGAGGATACGCTACGGGGATATGCCGAACCGCTGGCGCTTCTGGCCTTTTTTCTCTGCGGCAGGAAATATCCGGCGGAATTATTGCGGAAAGCCTGGAAACTGCTGATCCAGAACCACGCGCATGATTCGATCTGCGGCTGCAGTACCGATGAAGTCCATGAGGATATGCGGTCCCGTTTCAAGGCTGCCGGCGAAATAGCGGCACAGGTTATCAGGCAGAGCTTCAGAAACATAGCGGCCAACGTAAACTTTAAGGTTTCGGCGGAACATGTTCCTTTCCTGGTGTTCAATCCGCTTAATTTTGCCAGGAATAAGGTAGTGACGGCGATAATCGATCTGCCGCCCGCGCCTTTCCGGCGCATCGAGGTCTTTGACGGCCGGAAAAACAACCTGCCCTGTCAAGCCAGGTATCTCGGTAAGAAAAAGAAACATTATTTTCTGCCCGGCGACGTTTCCAGGAAAATCCCGACTTTCGCGTATCGGGATTTCTGGGAAGTTTCTTTCATGGCGGCGGATTTGCCGGCATTGGGTTGCAATGGTTTCAGCGCCGGTTACACTGTCGGCAGGCGCCAGCTGACGAAAGCTGTTAATATCGGGCAGGGAAAAGATTGTTTGGAAAATGAATACCTGAAACTGAAAGTCCGCAGCAACGGCGCTTTCGATTTGCTGGACAAGCGTACCGGCGCTTTTTATGAAGCGTTGCATTATTTTGAAGACGGCGGCGACGCCGGTGACGGTTATAATTATTCGCCGCCGCTGAACGACCAAATTTTTACCAGTAAAAACGTTGCCGCAACCGTCATGATGCATGAAAACGGCCCGTTTCGCGCCGCGCTGAAAATCGTTTTTTATTTCACGTTGCCGACCAAGTTGAACAAAGACCGGCAACATAGAAGCAGGTTACGGCGCAACTGCCGGATCGAGACTATAGTTTCGCTGACCAAAGGCAGCGGCAGAATAGAAGTGGAAACGCGCATCGACAACCGGGTAGAAGATCATCGTCTGCGAGTTGCTTTCGGGCTCGATTGCACGTCCGGGTATGCAGAGGCGGGCGCCCATTTCAACGTGTTGCGCCGGGAAGTGCCGGAGTTGGATTATCCTGAATTCGAAAAAGAGGCAGATTTTGGTCTGCGCCATCAGCATTATTTTGTGGATTTCGGGGCAAACGGAAAAAAACTGGCGCTTTGTGCGAAAGGCCTGCCGCAATATCAGCTCGATAAGTCAGGAACGTTGTACCTGACGCTGTTGCGTTCGGTCGGTTATCTGGTCAGGGAAGATCTGCTTTCCATGAAGCGGTCACCGGGAAGCAGCGCGATTGCCGACTGGCCGACTCCCGACGCCCAGTGCCAGGGGAAACAGATTTTCAACTACGCGCTTATTCCGCATGGCGGTTCTTGGGAAGAGATAGCGCGGAAAGCTTTTGGTTATCGGCTGCCGGTATTGGCGTTTCAGGGCGAAGAAGCGGATATTTCCGGCGGTATTCCCCCTGAGAACATCGGACTTGTAAATATTGAAGGAGAGAATGTTCATATCAGCGCCGTAAAAAAAGCCGAAAAAGGAGATTTTCCGGTTGTCCGTTTTTATAATCTTTCCGCCTGCGAAACGAATGCGCGATTAAGATTCGAAAGGTCGGTTTCTAAAATCCGGATCATAAATTTCAATGAAGAGTTTGTCGCAGAACTTGATCCGAATGATCCGGTTTTGACGTTGAAGCCTTATGAAATAAAAACCGTCGGGCTGTGGTTTTAAATAACGGTAAGAAAAATAAATATGAAAGACACTCCTTTGACATTTGTCCAGTTTTCCGATATTCATCTGGGAAAATCCCTGGTTTTTCCGGAATCCGTAATTCAACAGATCAGGCAGAATTTCACGACGGCTCTGGACGAACTGGAACGTTTGGAACCTGATTTTCTGCTCGTAAGCGGCGATGCCGTTAATACCGGGCTTGCCGATATCGATGAATACCTGGGATATATTTCCCGGATAAGCATACCGGTGCATCATATTCCGTCCAGCCACGACCTGGCTCTCGGCCCCTTGCCCGACGGCGGCATAATTCTCAACGATGATCCCGGCTTCTGGGAGGAAAAAATAGGCCCGGCGAGGGTTTCCTTTACCTGCAAAGGGGTGAAGTTCATTTTTTTCGAACCGTTCCGGAAAATCAGCGAAAAAAAAGGATTGAACATTTTTGACGCGGACATTGCCGCGTGGCTGTCCGGAGAACTCGGAAAAATTTCTCCGCAACAACCGCTGGTGATCGGCTATCATATTCCGGTTCTCGCATCGGGGGAAACTTTTTCCGGCTGGCAAAACGCCGAGGAATTTTTCTCCCTGCTGCAAGGATATAATGTCGTGAATATTTCCGGGCACCGCCACCGAAATGATGAAACCATGATCAGGAACATCCGGCAGATCCAGACTGGTTCCTTGGCCGGATTCCAATGGAACGGGCTGCCGCCGCATTATATGTTCCCGGTGCGCCCCGGCTACCGGATATTTCAATTTCACCAGTCCAGTTGGTATTCGTTTTTCAAGGAAATCGGCGTAAAAAACCAGATTGTACTTGAAAAGATCAATAATATTCACACCCTGGGACCGCGTCCGCAGGTCAGGCCGGCAATTCTTTCCTCGGATGCGGAACTGTTGGCCAAGGTGTATTCCGAAGACGCCATGCCGGAAACAGTGGAATATTCGCTTGACAACAAAAACTGGAATCCACTGGAAAAGAAAAATGATTTCCTGTGGTCGGAATGGTCCGCCCGGATTCCTCACGGGCGGTTCCATGAAAAGTTCAATGTTATTACGATCCGCGCCGGATTCGATAATCAATTAAAAATTTATGACAGCGTGCCTGTGTTTGTCCAGCCGGAAAATGAGCCGACGACGGCCATGCAAAGCGGCCCCGAAATGCTGTTTGAACTGCTTACCGACGCTTCCGAGCGGGTTTCTGACCAACCGGGAAATATACATTCCTTCCCTTGGATACAACTTCCCCATGAATAGGTTCTATGTCCCTCAAAACACCGGGCCGTTTTAAGGCCGCAAGAATTGAGGCGTAGTACAAAGTAATGGCTCACTCTTTTCGCAGGTTTAAATAGTAGCTCAAGCGTCTTGAGTCATGAACGGACAGACGTTAACTGGCCACCGACACAACCGGGACGGTTGTGCTACTATCACGTAAAGCAGCACATTCAGCCTCAGGAAAAGACCGCGCCATTACATTACAAATCTTTTTTTTCGCTTGTTTTATCCAATAGACTGTTGACAAAATCCAAATTTGATATTATTCTAAAAGTGGATAAGGCGCATTATCCAGAATTGAAAAGTAACAGGGAAAACAATGACTGAAATTCACTAGCATCCCATAGGAATTGATTTTTTTTGAAAATAGGATGCTTCACAGCTATCTTCTAATTTACCACAAAAAGGAGAAGCCGATGAAGACATCCAAAAGGAAAATAACCGTGTTAAAA
>JBAYCO010000452.1:0-3736 GCA_041668685.1 Victivallaceae bacterium
GCTGAAATACCTGGCAAACGTTAACGTCCTGACGACCGGTTTCGATGCGACCAATACCGACTGCATTGTGTTATTGCGTCCAACGAATTCAGCCGGGCTCCTGGTGCAGATGGTGGGACGCGGTACCAGACTGCATCCGGGAAAACGGGATTGTCTGGTTTTGGACTACGGCGGCAACATCATGCGGCACGGGCCGGTGGATATGATCCAGGTCAAAGAACCCGGCAGCGGCGCCGGCGAAGCTCCGGCAAAGAAGTGCCCGGAATGCCTGGCGCTGATCCACGCGGCCTATATGACTTGTCCCGAATGCGGCTATGAGTTCCCGCCGCCGGAAAAAGGCAACCTGAACGCCCATGCGGAAGCCGCTGGCGTGCTCTCCGGCCAAGTGAGCTATTTCGATTACGAAGTACACGGTGTTGAATACAGCATCCACCATAAGCGCGGTGCGCCGGACGATGCCCCGAAAACCATACGGATAGAATACTGCACCGGTTTCAACCGCTACGAAAGCGAGTGGGTATGCCCCGAACATACCGGCTACGCGAGGCGAAAGTTCGAAGCCTGGTGGAAACGGCGCTCGAAAGTCGCGCCGCCTGACAGCGCCATAGAAGCCGTCCGCTTGGCGGATGACGGAGCCCTGGCGAAGCCCTCAAAGATAATAATCAGAGCAGTGGCCGGGGAAAAGTTTGTCAATATCGTGGATTATGAGTTGGGCGAGCTTCCGGATTATACGCCTGAACCGGGCTGGAACGATGCCGGTTCATACAACAGCACCAATGATTTTGATGACGACGATATACCATTTTGAGGTAAAATTATGCATATAACAAAAATATTTCCGGTGATATTAATCACTCTTGATATTGCCGCCGCACTCGTTTACTGCCGGTACGGCGACATCCGGCACACCATATACTGGCTCGCCGCGGCAACCCTGACCGCGACTGTGACTTTTTAAACCAATTATAGGCAAATTTTTTTAATGCAGAATAATTGCAATGACATAAAAACCATCCTCAACCTCGTTTTTTCTCCCGGAGATGTTTTCGAGGTGAGGTGCCTGGACGCTACCACGCCCGACTGGCGCAAGGAGCACACCGAAGCCGGGTACTTCACCTTTGAGAATATCGACAAAATGATCGGGGAGCTCAACAGAATATCCGCGCGCGGGGTATATTTTACCCCGAATCCGGTACATCCCGATCTGCTGGCGCGTTCTGCTAACCGCTTCCAGGCGGCGAAACGCAATGCGGCCACCACCGATGCGGATATTCTCTGCCGCCGCTGGCTCCTGATCGACTGCGACCCGGTACGCCGGAGCGGTATTTCATCGACCGACGATGAACATGACGCGGCGCTCTATAAGGCGATTGAGATAAGCGAGGGCATGCGGTCTCGCGGCTGGCCGGAACCGGTAATGCTGGACTCCGGAAACGGCGCGCAGTTGATGTACCACATTGATCTGCCGGCCGCTGACGACAATCTGGTGCAAAAAGTGCTTCAGGAGTTTTCAAACGGCGATACGGACGAGGTAAAAATAGATACAACCGTCCACAACCCCGCCCGCATCTGGCGCCTGTCCGGAACCCCGAACCGTAAGGGCGACGAAACCGATGAGCGCAGGCATCGCATTGCAAAAATTATCTCAATCCCGGAAAAACTGGAAATAGTCGGCAAAGACAAACTTCATGCAGTCCTTCAATCTGCAAAAGGCGACAACTGTAACCGCGAACCATCAGATGACAGCTCCTTTTACCTCGACGCCTGGATCGCGGAACATTGCCCGGAGGCCGAGGGGCCGTTTGACTGGAAAAACGGCCGCAAGTGGATATTTCCGGTCTGCCCGTTCAACGAGGCGCACAATAACCGCAGCGCGGTGATTACCGAACAAGCCAACGGCGCGATTGCCTTCACCTGTCATCATAACGGCTGTATAAACAACGACTGGCACGCCCTCCGCGAACTCAAAGGCGACGCCAAAAGACAACCTGAAAATCTTCCGGCTGTGGATTTGAGCAGGATTCTTAATCTGAACAAGCCCAGGGAAAAAAAGAGTGAAACGCTATTCCCTGATCCTGGTCCACTACCGGATAAACTGGTCAAAGTTCCAGGCTTTGTCAATGATGTGATGAATCTTTCGCTGGACACCGCGCCATATCCCAACCATGTGCTGGCGTTCACCGGAGCTTTGGCGTTCCTCGCCTTCCTTGTCGGGCGCAAGGTAAAGGATAAGCGCGACAACCGCAGCAACCTTTACCTCATAGCCCTGGCTGATTCAGGAACCGGAAAAGACCATCCGCGCAAGGTCAATTTTAATCTGGCTTTCATGATTGGACTGGCAAACTGCATGGGCGATACGTTTACTTCCGGAGCCGCAATCGAGGATGCTTTGTTTATACACCCGTCCATGTTTTTTCAAACCGATGAGTTCGACTGTATTTTTAACACGATGAAATACAATAAAGACAACAATGCCGAAACAATCAACGAAAAGCTGCTTAAGTTGTATGGGGCGTCAAATTCGCTTTATCCAATACGCAAAAAGGCGGTGGCAAGGCTAAAAAACAGCGGCGATCAGATAGAAGTAAATCACATTGTCAACCCGAGTCTTATTGTCATGGGCACTGCGATACCGCGGTATTTTTACGAATCGCTGTCACGCCGCGTTCTTGAGAACGGGCTGGTCGCCCGGTGCATCTTTGTCGAAGCGGGCAGCCGCGGCAAAGGGCAGATGCAAAAGCCCGTAACGCCCTCGGACTCGTTATTGCGGGCCGCAAAATATCTGGTCAACCTTGACCTGGGAGGCAATCTTTCACATGAGAACCCGCGGCCGCTTGTCATAAGCGAGACGCCGGAGGCGACGCGGAAGATCATAGAACTGCAGACCTACTGTGACGGGCAGTACGACTTTTACCACAAGCGGCACGAAGCCAGTGCGATGGCCCTTTGGGCGCGTACGCATGAAAAGATATGCAAGCTCGCGCTCCTGCATGGTATAAGCTCGAATGTTTATCAACCAATGATAACCGAAAAGTCTGTCGACTGGGCATTTAAATTCGTCGAACATCTCACAAAACGTATGCTGTTTATGGCTGACAGCTATGTTTATGAGAACGTATTTGATGAAAAGTGCCAGAAAGTCGTGCGTCTAATGAGGCAGAATGGAGGCGATCAGAAGCACAGTTTATTACTGAAGCACACAAGGGAGTCGCTTGACATGTTTAAGCGCATAATAGAAACGCTTCAGTCCAATGGAACGCTGGAAAGCTATACCGAAAGTGGCAAAGGCAGACCGGCGGTGCACTACCGATTGCTGGAGTAGTTTTATCCAAACTTCTTTCGCAAATTAACTTCTTTCCCAAAATTACAGGCAAAAAATAAAGTGGTTTTTTGCCAAAATCGCGGGAAAGAAGGTCAAAAGTCGGGAAAGAAGTCAAAAGCTGTAAGTAGTATAATTTAAGTACAAATATATATATTTATATAATTATTACATACCTTTTGACCTTTTTTCCCGGGGGGGTCATGTCCGCGCAAAAAGCGTGTGCGCGTATATAAGCGGGAAAAAAAGGGAAATATCTTTTTTAAACGTTTTTTCAATAACCAATCAACTTACAGGAGACGCCATGAAAAACAAAAACTACGCCAACGCCAAGGAAGTCCTGCCGCCGGAACTGCTCGAACAGATAAGGGAGCATTTTACCGGCACCCTCTACATTCCGGGAAAGGATGAAACCAA
>JBAYCO010000453.1:0-3725 GCA_041668685.1 Victivallaceae bacterium
AATGTAAGAAGTCACAACTCAATACAGCTCCGCAGGAGCGATTTTTCCTACTCGCGAAGAATGCCGGAAACTTCATTTTTTATAACATTATATCATAGTCGCACCCTTTTCAGTGCTGTTTTTTTATAAGCAGACGGGCAAAATTACCAGCGGGAAGCATTTTTCCCGCAGCTTCAGGAATAGTCATTTCACCGCCGGCGGCCTCGCCGTCACCGAAAACATCAAGCAGCATACGTTCCAGAACCAGCGGGGAATAACCGGGCGAATGGCAACTTAGAACAATAAAAAACGTCCCGGAATCATCCTTCAGTTCGCGGCAGTTTTCCAGCAGTTCGCCGAGATGCTGTTCGATCTTCCACACCTGCCCTTTGGAGCCGCGTCCGAAAGTCGGCGGATCAAGGGCAATCGCATTATATTTACTGCCGCGTCGGATTTCCCGTGCGACAAATTTCTGTACGTCATCAGTTATCCAGCGGATTGAGTCGGGTACATTACCGTTAAGACGCTGATTATCCCGGCCCCAGTCATTCATTCCGCGCGCCGCATCAAGATGAGTAACTTTGGCTCCGGCCTCAGCCATAGCCATCGAACCAACGCCAGAATAAGCAAACAGGTTCAAAGCCCGAACTCCGACTCCGAATTGCGGAATAATTTCACGGAACCAGTTCCAGTTCCCATATTGTTCCGCGAAAAAACCCAGATGCCCGAAATTAGTCGGCTTTACGTTGAGTCTAAAACCGCCCCATTCGACAATCCATGATTCCGGCAGCTTGCGCCGCCATTCCCACGAACCGCCGCCGGAAGCGTCACGGGTAAAAATGCCCGCGGCTTTATTCCATTCAGATTCCGGGAGGGTTGGTTTCCAGAAAGCGTTAAGGGCAGGCCTTATTAAAAGATATTCGCCGACTTGTTCAAGTTTCCGGCAGTTGCCGGTATCAAGCAATTGGTATTTCATCAGGATTCCCTGGTCACGTCAAAAACGATTTTACCTTTACAAACCGTCATAACCGGACGGTTCGTACCACATTCGAAAAAAGCGATATCAGCGCGTTTCTGGGGGAGCAGTATGCCGCGGTCATCCAGTCCCATGACTTGAGCGGGATTAAGAGTTACGCAGGCCGCGGCCTTAGTCGCCTCCATATTGGTATAGGTCATAAGGCTGTGCCAGCCTGAATCAAGCAGTGTCGTCGTACCGGCCAGAAGCCCTTCGGCCGTCTGGGCTATCCCGTTAGTGATTTCAAACGCCGCCGCGCCGACATGATATTTTCCCTGGGGCATACCGACCGCCATCACCGCGTCGCTGATGCCGCTGACCTGATTATCGTCTTTGCAGCGGCAAGCCAGGTCGATCATCAAAGGATTCAAATGGTGCCCGTCGGTAATCAGTTCAACGTTAACCCGCGAATCCACCAGCGCCACCCCAGTCAGGGTTATATCCCGCTGATGCAGGGGAGGCATGCCGTTAAACAAATGCGTACAGTAATGCGCGCCGGCGTCTATCGCCCTCAGAGTGGCTTTCTCATCCGCAATGCTGTGTCCCATCGACGGCATAATGTTGTTTTCAACCAGGAATTCGACTAAACTGATCGCATCTTTGAGTTCCGGCGCAAAAGTTATTTTCCGAACCTTCCCTTTACCCGCAGCGATAAGTTCCCGGCAAAACCCCAGGTCAACCGGCATTATGTCAGCCGGTAATTGCGTACCGTGCTTCTGGATATTGATGAAAGGCCCTTCGATATGAATACCAGCGGCTTCCGCCCCCGGAAGCCCCGGCTTCATCATATCAGCCAGAGCGGAGAGGTTCTCAAGCATAGTTGCCGGAGGAGCCGAGACAACCGTCGGCACAAAAGTCGTAACACCGTGATGCGCCAGGACAGAACTCATATCCTCAAGTTTTTCTTTGCCGGTATACGCGGAGGATGAATCAAATCCCCCTGCCCCGTGAATATGCGAATCGATGAAACCGGGCATACTGTAGGCGTTCCGGAGCTCAATGACTTCCAGCCCTTCTTCACGGGTAAAAGCGGAGGCCCCGCCAATCGCCAGGATAATCTCATCCTCACACAGGATCGACCCGTTTTCAATCCGCTTATTCGGAGTAAAACAATACTCCGATATGTATAATTTTCTGTTTTTCCGCATTATGAAAAAGTCCTTTTTAAGATAATTCGGGAGTTTCTAAAACAGCCCCTGAAATATACTTTACTGGTGATTCTTTTCATTTGCAAACACTTATAACTAATCCGTCAAAAATCTTTTCTTTTTCACTTGTTTTTACGCCGTTTTCATACTATTATTTCCCATCAGAAACACGAGTTTTTTATGACGAAAAAATTTTTTTTGAAAACTTTGTGTTTTTGATTTGAATATTGTTTTTGTTATCATATTTTAGATATAGTTGCCCGCGAGGGAAAGGCTGAGCAGCCTGTTAATAACTTGTTGACAACTTGTTGAGATTTTCGTATTTTTTTTGTAACCCGCTTATAATGACAGGGTTTCAAATCCAGAGAGCAACACGAAAGGTTATGATGTTGCTTTTTATTTGTCGGATTTTAAGTCCAAAACTCATTTTTTGAGCTGAAATCGACTTTTTTCTTGCAGGATAAAGCATTTCTCAGATAAATGTCTGCAAAAGGGCCGGATTTTACCGGCGGTGTTATTTATTGGCTTGCCGTCGGGGCGGTTTTTAGTTGAGACTCAAAGTTGTTGATAACTTTGGACATAATTTTTAAATCATTAAAGTTAAAGGTACGATTAATATGCAAGTGGTAAAATCTAATGTTGCTGACGTTTGGCGGGTCGCGGCCGACAGATTACAGCAGCAAATACATTCTACCACTTATGAGCAATGGTTCCAGAATATCGTTCCGCTCACTTTAAACGGACAGGCCTTGATGCTGGGCGTTTCCGACGACTTTTTCGCCGACTGGCTGAAAGATAATTTTGACGATATTTTAACCGACTCGCTTAAAGATATTAACGGCGCCGATTATTCCTACTGTTTCAAAAGCGGCTATCAGCCGGAAAAGAAAAAGGAAACCCCAAAGCCGAAAGCCAGATCCGGGAAAAAAGTCAAACCGGGAAACTGCCTGAGCCGCCATACTTTCGACAATTTTGTCGTCGGCGAAGAAAATCGTTATGCTTATGCCGCGGCGCATACGGCGGCGGAAAGTTCAGGTTTATACAATCCTCTCTACATTTACGGGGGTACCGGAACCGGGAAAACCCATTTACTCCAGGCAGTGGCGCATCATGCGCTGGAACATGATCCCAGCACCCGCGTCCGTTATATCACCTGTGAAGAGTTTCTTAACAACTATGTGGACTCGCTCCGCAGCAAGAAACATTCAGAATTCCGCACCTTTGTCCGTAATATAGATATCCTGCTCGTTGACGACGTTCACATGCTGGGCAACAAGACCCAGTTGCAGGAAGAATTTTTCAATACCTTCAATTCCCTGTACAACCAGAACAAACAGATAATCCTGACTTCAGACAAACAGCCCAGTGAGATCAAGGGTCTGGAAGCGCGCCTGGTCTCGCGTTTTGAATCGGGCGTGACTACCGAAATAAGCCTGCCCGGCTTTGAAACCCGCCTCGCTATCCTGCGAATGATGCAGGATGAACATCTGGTCAAGCTGAACGATGAAGTACTGCAATTTATCGCCACCAATATCCATTCAAGCATCCGCCGCCTGCAAGGGGCTTTGTTCCGCCTGGTGGCG
>JBAYCO010000454.1:0-3720 GCA_041668685.1 Victivallaceae bacterium
GCTGAAAAAGCGTTATGATACGGAAGAAAAACTTACCTCATTGCGTTCTCAAATCCCGGTCGGCAGACTCGGTAGGCCCGAAGATATAGCCGGAATGGCGGTGTATCTTGCCAGTGAGTGGGGCAATTACATTTGCGGACAGTCCATTCTGATTGATGGCGGCCGTACAATGTTCAGATAGTATAGGTACTTGGCCATAAATGCCAAATTATCGTAACTTCGATGCATATCGGTCGGGAGGCGATAAAGAAAAATCCTGGCGGAAAAGTTCTGGTCAATCCGTCCGGCCCAGTTGCGGAAATTGGGCACAAAGGAGCCGGTTATGGTTCCGACGAGAACGTCTGTTACGCGAAGGCAAAGGGATAGAACAGATAGCTCCGACTACCGGCAAAAAAAGTCAACTCGGGCTTGAGGAATGTGTTCTTGACGAACTAAATCGAACGTTTGCCAGCCGGAAAACGCCCGATGAAGCGTCGTTTTAACCATGAAGAACAAAAAGGTCATGCTTTATTTTTCCGGGATGTCTGCGAAAAGTGTCCGCATAAAGCCAACTGCCCGGTTCAGAGGTAAGCACAATAAATGGGAATACGACGCGGTCAAATTACGGCTGCGTGAGCAGCTCCTTCATGAGCAGACACCGGAATTCAAATCCGAATATCGGATGCGCGGCAGAATTGAGGCGTTGAACGGTAACCTGAAACAGAATACCACCTTGTGGCGCTTGCGATGTCGAGGGAAAACGGCGGTTTACACCGCAATTTATACTATTGCCGCAACGCATAACATTATGCAATTTTTTTATCCTAAATGAAGCAGTTAAAACGCCAATATTTCTCTAATGAGTTTATTTTCAATCACTTCTGTCTTGTGTGCGAAATAACTTTTAGTGATTTTGCCTTAGAAAAATAAAAAAATCGCACTATGTTTTCCTTGCAAAAACCTTAAAATAAGGAAGAAAACATGAGTGCGACAACAAAAGATACCCCGAAAACCCAAAAATTCAATTCCACGATTAGCACTGTCGGCGGCACAATGCAGTACCAATGGGACAAACACATGCCGGTTACGACGAACGGCTATCTGCCGTTTTTCTCTGAATATTTGCATGCCGGAGGCCGCTTTGACAGCTTGGTAAACACTTGTCCGCTGGAATACAAAAGCAACAACGCGCCGCAAGTCCGGGATGTATTGGGAACCGCCGTGGTTTCGGTTTTGAACGGCTATACTCGCTACCGTCAGGCCGGAAAGCTTTACGGTGATGAGATTCCGGCTCAATGTTTGAATATGAAAAAATTTGTGTCCTATGATTCGCTGCGCCGTGCATTCGTCAATACCGAAGATGGAGAAGTTACCGCATGGCTGGAGAAACAACTGCTCGACTGTTGTGAACCATTGCTCGGAGTTGATTATATTTTGGATCTGGATCCGACGGTGAAAGTATTATACGGCAATCAGGAAGGTGCGGAACTCGGTTACAATCCCAAAAAGCCGGGGCGTCTGTCGCATTGCCTGCATACTTTTTGTGTTGCCGGAGCCCGTTTGCTGCTGAATACCGAGGTACGTCCCGGCAATGAAACGGCAGGTAAATATTCCCATGACGGCCTGTGGGATATCTTGGACCGCCAGTTGCCCCGTTCGCGTTATCCCGAACTGATTCGCGGCGATATTGGTTTCGGTAACGATGGAACCATGAGCGGTTGCGAATCGCGACAGGTTGATTATCTCTTTAAACTGCGTCAGAGTGCGAACGTCAAGAAACTGATAGATGAACTTTCTTCTGACGCCGCGCTTGAGTGGCAGGATGCCGGGAAAGACTGGCAGGTCTGTGAAACCCGATTACAGTTAATGGGCTGGACTCATTCCCGTCGGGTTATCGTCCTGCGGCGCTTGACGGAGGTGAAACCGCGTCGTGAAACCCCGATTGAGGAAATATCCGGGTTTACACAGGATGATTTATTCCCTGAGATTATCGGGGATGATGAAGCTTTTCCTGAATATGAATGGGCGGTACTGGTTACCAGTCTGGACGAGTCGATACTTGCCATAGCACAGTTGTACCGGGATCGCGGCGACTGCAAAAATATTTTTGATGAACTGAAAAACCAATGGGGCTGGAACGGTTTTACCACCCAGGATTTGAAGCGGACTAATCTTATGGCGCGTTTGACTGCGTTGGTTTACAATTGGTGGAACGTTTTCTGCCGCCTGGCGGAAGAAGACCGGCACATGGAAGCGAGTACCTCGCGGGAAACTCTGCAAAATGTGATCGGACGCCTGACCAATACCGGTGGCCGACGGTTCCTGCATTTGAGCGCAACCGGCTGTTTGGGAACGAAAACCATAGCAATGTTCGAGCAGATTTCGGCATTTTTGAAGAATATGCTTTCAACTGCGCCGCAGTTGAACAACGAATATCGATGGGCGCGGATTTTGACCGAGGCATTCAAGTCATTTTTACACGGCAAGCCGCTATCTCCGGGTGAAATTGATGGTCAGTTCGTCCTCCCATTGCCCTGAAATTGGAACTTTCCGGGCAACTGCTTTTTTTAGGTTTATCGCTGTTATTTCGGTTTCAAGGGTTGACAAAATGAAATATAGATATTATATTCATATAAACACTAAAGGACATGATAATGTTTGAGAAAGTTTTAAACAGTAGTCCATTGCCGAGATACTATCAGGCTAGGAAAAAGCTGGAAACATCGATAATAGATTTTTACGGCAAGGGGGACAAATTACCTCCCGAAAAGGATTTGGCCCAGCAGTTGGGGGTTTCGCTGATCACCGTCAGGAAGGCGCTTGCCGACATGCAGAACGACGGGATCATAGAGAAACAGTGGGGCAAAGGCATATATGTAAAGGAAACCAAACATATACGAAACGCCGTAAGAAAAAAAGTCGCGCTTACCGTAATACTGCGTAATGACGATGAACTAGGACATCCGGCTTTAAGCGGCATCATCAGTGGTTTGGGAGAAGTTTGGGAACAGGTTGCCGTTGACCTAGAACTGGTCTTCATTACCCAGAAGATGTTGATAAAAAACGATTACTCCGCAATAATAAACAAGAAGTTTGACGGTTTAATCGCCTCTGTTCTGGAAATACCTGAAAAAAGCCTGAAGGCGTTAAAAGAAAAGATTCCTCACGTAATCAGCTTCAACCGGTTTGACAGTCAGCCTGCGATAATTTTCGATTATGAGGACAGTACCCGGGAAATTATTGAATACCTTTACCGTTATGGGCATCGGCGAATTGCCTTGCTTGCCGGGGTTCCCAATACGGTTATTCCCGAAAGAGTATATTCTCAATATAAGGATTCGCTTAAAGAATTCGGTATTCCATGCGAAGAAAAACTGGTAAGATTCGGTTTTTACACCCAAGAAAGCGGTTATCAGTTGGCAAAAGAAATCCTTGCTTTGGAAAAAGTCTCCGCATTTATTATGGGGGATGACAACATGGCACTCGGAGCATTGAAAGCGATTACCGAACGCGGCCTGACATGTCCCGGAGACATATCCATATGTTCTTTCAATGATTTACCGGTTGCCACAATAATGAAACCAAATCTGACAACAGTCAGAATTCCTTTCAAAGATATGGGCAAACTGGCGGGAGAAATAATGGTTAAACTTATGAAAGGTGCTAAACTTGGACAAATAAAAATCAAAGGAAACCTGCTTATCCGGGATTCCGCAGCTCCATGTAATAAAACGATAATAA
>JBAYCO010000455.1:0-3683 GCA_041668685.1 Victivallaceae bacterium
ATAATCGCTTTGGTATTCATAAAGAATATTGTCGTCACCGATATATCTGTCCTCGACCCAGTTGCCGCGGGCGTAACTGCCGAACAGGATGATGAACTCGGCGTCGATCATTTCGGTAATGATCCCGGTAACCGCCCGGAGTTCTTCCCTTTTATCTTTCGGCAAATGTGACAATGATTTCTTCATGCAGAAAATATACAGCCTCCATGTGGATTGACAAAGAATTTAAAAGATAAAATCGGGCTTTATATCAATATTGCGTTCAAAAGTACAGTATAGCCTGAAAAAATTATTCCGGCGTTAATAGTGCACGGCCAGGGACAGCCGTGGCTTGGAGAACATGGATATTACGCCGATAAGTAGGCCGGCTTTCGATGAAAGCGGCAATAAGCAACATTGTATGGCCTCTTAACGTTTCATGTCGCCGGTCTCATCGAGACGCGGCGCTACTTGAGTCCGCAAAAATATACTTGTTTATTGGATATTCCTTGTTCGACATTGGATATTAAAAAGCCTATAAACACTTAAGTTGACGCATAGACCCTATGGGGAGTTTGAAGCAATACCACGTCCTTGGAGCGCGTTTTTTTACTCAGCCAGGCTTCGGGCGTAATCGGCAAGGGAATTGTCGCGTGCGCCCATGATCAGGATTATATCGCCTTTTCCGGCTTCCGCGTCCAAATGTTTTGTCAGCTCGGCACGGGAAGGATAGCAGAAATACTTTTTCGTCCCGTTTTGCCGGTAAGCAACCGTTACTTCTTCGGAACTCGGTTTGAATGAGGAAGTGCCACCGGCGTAAAAGGGCGGCAGAAAAATGAATTTATCTTCCGGGCGCAAAGTTTTTTCGAGCGCCTCGAACAGCGCTTCCCGCATAAAGCCGAACGGTCCGAAACCATGCGGCTGGAATACCGCGAACACTTTGCCGGCGGCGATTTCCTGCGCCGCATTTATGCACGAAGTTATTTTTTCTGGATTATGGGCGTAATCGTCGTAAACCGCCGCTCCGGCGGCGGTGCGCCCGGCATGGTCAAAACGCCGCCGGACGCCGTTGAAATTTTCTACCGCCGCCAGCGCTGTTTCGCGGCCATAGTCGAGCTCCGCAAGCGTCACCAGCACTGCCGCCGCATTAAAAGCGTTATGCCTGCCCGGAACCGGCAGGATTATTTCGCTGTCGCCGATTTTTGCTTTTGCCTTGCCGTCGGTTATTTCATAGGAATGAACTTCCGGCCCGAAAACGATTACCCGCAAATTTTCAGGGAGGCAGTCTTTTATCAGCAAATAAACTTGCTGTTCGAGGATAACACCTTTTCCGGCGCTTGCCGCGAATGAGGAGAATACTTCAGTGAGTTCTTCTTTTGAATAATGATCGGTTCCCATATTCAGGATAAGTACGTAATCCGCACTGTAACTCAGCAGGCTTTTATCGCTTTCGTCGGCTTCGAAAACAAAATATTTGCCTTTGCCGTCCCGGTAATTCCCGGCACAGGCCGGAGCCCGGAAAGTATTGATCAGTCCGCCGTCCAGACAGGCCGGGTCGGCGCCGAGATTGTACAGGGCTTCCGCCAGCCAAGCGGTAACGGTGGTTTTGCCGCAACTCCCGGTTACGGCAATGGAAATTTGTTCGCGGTTCAAGGCGATTGCCGCCGCCAGGGCTTCGGCGCGGTGAACGCGGAGAATATCCGGTGCCGCCAGGAAATCGGGATTGTCATCTTCGATAGCGGTTGAATAAACCAGACAGTCCGGTTGGACGTTTTCTACGAAAGAACCGTCCTGAGGAAAAATCTTAATATTTTGAGCCAGTAAAGGGCCGATAATCGCCTGGTTTTCGCTTTGTTCCGCGCCGCGGTCGCTGCCGGAAACTTCACAGCCGTGCGCCGCGAAAAGCTGGGCTAAAGCGCTCATGCCGATGCCGCCGATACCGATAAAGTGGATTTTGTCGCCGTTTTTAATGGTGTATTTCATGATTAGTTTTTTTATTCCGTTTCATAGGATATATTTTCTCTTTGGCGTCAAACAAAGTTACGGATTTGTCATCATTTATTTTGCAAAAATGACTGACTGCATAACAATAATCAATAAAACAATTATTTTTTTCATTATCCGCTTCCTTATATATTAACATGTTTGTAGTTCCGCCTTCAGGCGGCGCTTTTCAGCACCTTCAGGTGCGATTATGTCATTATGTATAGCAACCATTTTCTGAATGGTCGCTAAAGCTTCCCGAAACACCGCCTGAAGGCGGAACTACAAACATCTTTTCAATCATCCCAGCCTTTCCCGTAATTAAATACTGGATATTGCCTCCATATTCTTAATGCCTGTTCACGTCCCGCTTCTTCTAAAAACTGTTTTGCGCTGGAATAACTCCATTCATCCCACTTTTCAACATATCCGTGTTTTACCGGGTTATTATGGATATAGTTTAAAGTTGCATAATAATGATCGGCATTCCTGATTTTTCTGTCTGCGACTCTATGCCAGCATTTACGACCTTGCAAATTATCTTCTTTGTTCCAGTCAAAAGAAATTTTTCCATGTAATTTTCCCAATCCTTTTGTTGTGTTTTTCAAATCTTCAATTTTCATCAGTAAATGATAATGATTGGGCAAAGCACACCATGCTTTCAATACACCTAAAGCAGGTAAAAAATCCAGCAATAATTCTGAAAAATTATTTAATCTTTGAATATCTTTTCCAATTATATTTTGGTGTTCGTAGTTGGACGCGGATAAATGATAAAGGCCGCAACCGTCAAAATGCGGTGGGGAGTGCCAAGGTAGATTATCCTGTTTTCTCACCTTTAAAATATCAGTTCTTGTTTTATCGTTATATTTGCGCCAGTTATACATTTTAATCCTTGGCAATGGTCGCTAAAGCTTCCCGAAACACCGCCTGAAGATGGCGGAACTACAAACATGTCATTATTTTTTGTCTTCCAGTAATGCCGGGTCGGGCTTTATATTCATATATATTAATGTGCGTTCGGCGATTCGCCTGAAAGTCGGAGCCGAAACCGTTCCGCCGTAAGTCGCGCCTTTTGGTTCGTCAGCCGTTACCAGCAAAACAAACGCCGGTTTATAGGCGGGGACAAAGCCAATAAAGGTTGCGAAATATTTCGAGTGCGAATAAGCGCCGTCAATAAATTTCTGGCTGGTTCCGGTTTTGCCCGCGACGTCGTAGCCGGGAATAGCGGCTTGCGTGGCGGTTCCGCCTTTTCTGGTTACCAACGCCATCATATCGATCATTGTCTTCCAGGTGTTCGGGTTTTTGTAGATATCTACCGGTTTTGCCGTCCACATTTTTATGGACTTATTTTTTCCGGGATCTTTGATCCGGTCGATTAAACGCAGTTTCGGCAGTTTGCCGTGGTTAGCCAGCCCGCAATACGCCCGGACAAGCTGCAAAGGCGAACAGCTCAGGCCCTGCCCGATTGGGAAACGAGTAATCGACAAGCCGTCCCATTGGGCCGGTTTCCTGAATATTCCGCGGGTTTCGGTCCGCAGTTGGATTCCGGTACGGCTGCCGAAACCGAAAGCGCGCAGCGTCCGGTTCAGGAGTTCCACCCCCATCATCACCGCGATTTTGGCCGTACCGATGTTGCTGGATTTTTGTACTATCTCGCTGACGGAAAGAACTTCCAGCGGATGGGAATCGTGCAGGGTTCTTTTGGCATAAACCCATGC
>JBAYCO010000456.1:0-3676 GCA_041668685.1 Victivallaceae bacterium
AGACAATTTTTCCGGAAACCGTTTTGGGAATTTCCTTCAAAAGCGTTCTCTCGACAAATACAGTGTTATACTTTTGACTTTCAGCATTTTCCAGCAAAGACTCAATAAAGCTGTAATCCTGAGAACAGCTTATCGCGTCACCGGGACTGCACTTGTCCAAATCCCTGATTTCTACCGGTTCTCGACCAGGTTTCACCGAAACCAGCTCTATTCCGTAAATATAAGTCCGGAACCCATGGGGATGACGCAGGATGATATTTTGCTTATTGAGGTTTGCTTCCTTCCAGAACACCCGGCAATTCACATGCTTGCCGTTTTTCAATTCTCCTTGGATCAGCGAGAAGTCTTTGTCCCCGGAAAGCCGGGCCAGAATACCGCTTTTCCTGGCGGTCATCCTGATCCTGAAAAATATTTTATAGCGGCCTTCCAGCTTTTTGGTTGAAAGCGGATATTCCAGATCCGGCAGTTTGACTTCTGAAGAATTGTTGCAGAGCAGATCAGGCCAGCCGCGAGGCGCGAAAGAAACGTTTTTCCGGCATATCCACCCGTTATGTCCATGGCTGGTAATCCAGGCCCCGACCGGGAAAAAATCCCGCACCCGGCTCCGGCTTTCCTGACGTTGCTCCGGCTTCAAATCGTCTATCTGCCCGATTACTACATATTCCTCCGCGCCACGGAGGATTCGCTCCCTCGGCAATACAGCAGAATTTACGACGGAAGACGTCAGCATCAGTATTCCCAATAATATCACGGCGAAGTTTCTCACCGGAAAGCAATTTCCACTGAAAAATTTTTGTTTCCCTTCAATTTGGCAGATTTCGATATCGGTTTTTAACATAAGGTTCCCCCTGAATAGTTTTTAAGAGCCATTATAAAAATTTTAGCTTGACCGCTTGGATTTTCCTATTCATGAAGAATATATTCGTAAGCGGATAAACCGGATGCGGTATATTTGACGGCCTTGGAATGGCCGTCCGCAAGTAAAACGTTATCCATCCCGCTATGCCTCCAGGCAATTGTCGTCTGGTCGAGATCATATCTGAACATTCCATTATTTACACGGCAGTAAATCGGAACCGGCTGATTAGTCTCGGCAGGATACTGAAAATCATCAAGCAGCAACACCTGAGACGGATTTTTAACCATCGCCAGCTTTTGCCGGTAAGAGGAATACGGGGCGCTGGTCGAATAAAAATAGCCGTTATAACCATAGCTTAAAAGCCACAATTTCGGATAAGCCCACGTCTTGGCATATGCTCCCGAACTTATCTGG
The DNA here is from genome assembly GCA_041668685.1 of Victivallaceae bacterium. Taxonomy (GTDB): domain Bacteria; phylum Verrucomicrobiota; class Lentisphaeria; order Victivallales; family Victivallaceae; genus JAHOYW01. The sequence goes on from JBAYCO010000456.1 coordinate 1,274, forward strand.
TCAAGCGATGACGGACACCAGAAAACCAGCGGCCCACTTTCCGGTTCAGTGGAGCTTGCCTGCCAATTAATGTTAAGATAATCGGAAAGCTGAAAACACCAGGATCCCTGGGGACAAACGGTGGAACCTACAGGCAGATAACCGCTGTAGTCGTCACAATAATAACTCATCGCCAGATGCAGATTTTTCTGGTTATTCATACAGGCAGCCGCTTTTCCTTTCTCCCTGGCCTTGCTCAGCGCAGGCAGAAGCATACTGGCGAGGATCGCTATGATCGCGATCACAACGAGGAGTTCGATGAGTGTGAATTTTGATTTTATCCCGGACATTCTGACCTCCTTATCTTAAAATCAGGTGCGGTTAAATTCTTTATATAAAGTATAATTCTTTATAGCTTGACAATCAATAGTAAAAATGTTTTATTAATAGCAAAAATATAACGTTTTATATTTTACTGATGGTAAAAATATAATATTTTGCGATATGAATGAAGATCATAACAACCGGGAACTGCTGCTGGACTATCTCAGACAGGCTTTGGCGGCGAATGATTTAAACGAAGTGTATTTCGGCTATGCGGAACCACTGCCGGAAATATCGACACCGCTGAATTTTATGTCCAGAATGACTTTTTCCGTCAACGGCGAAAGTTCCGTCATCGCGGCATATGACGGAAAAATCGGCAAACGTCAACTCTTACCGGGCAAAGCGCTTTTCACCGGACGCAACGGCTGGGCCTACTTCACCGGGGAAAGCCCGCATATATGTAATATTTCAGTCGTCTTCATGGAATCCTACATCAGGCTGGTATACGGAGAATTAAGTTACGACAAAAAATTGTATAATCCCTGGTACCATACTTCCAAAGGCCCTCAGGATATTTCCCGAAAAATACTGGATTGCCTGAACAGGATTATGTTCGAAAACGATACACACCGCCAAAAAAGAGCCGTTCCTTTACTCAAAGCGCTTGCGTACCAGGTTATTGAAGAAGCAGAACATGAGCTTTCACCGTCGCTGACTAAAGCGGAAAAAATCTTTAAAAAAATTACGGAATATACCCAGCAATCTTATCACACACCGGTAAACCGCGCCCTGATAAGCGCGGAGCTGAAAATAAATCCGTCATCCCTGTCCAGGACTTTCAAAGAAAATACGGGAATGGATTTCAATGCCTATCTGAATCAGTTGCGCATGGAAAAAGCTGAATTTATCCTGAAAAATTATGATCTTCCCGTCGAAAAAGTAGCGGACCAGTGCGGTTTTACAAGCAGCAATTATTTCATCAAGGCGTTCAAAAAATATTTCGGAACAACGCCGGGGCAATTCCGCTCCTTGCGCAAAGACGCATAAATATTTCTCTGAATTTAACTTGTTGCCGCCCTTGAATATTGTATTTTCACGATTATTGTGACAGGGTGGAGAAAAAGGTATATTTTCTCACCTAAAATTTTGCAGGAATGAAAAATATGATTGAAAGCACTGAAGACCAAGGACATAACAACAAAATACTGCGTTTGCCCACGATAAAACGTCTGCCGACTTATCTGCATATTCTCAAACGCCTGAAGTCTGAAGGTGAGGAATTCGTCTCGACAACCGCGCTTATAAATGAGCTTGACTTTAAACCGATACTGGTACGGAAAGATTTGGTGCTTATGGGAATACCCGGCAAACCCCGTACCGGGTATTGCCTGGATGACCTGATAAAAGCGATAGAAAATTTTCTGGGCTGGAATAAGGTTGATGAAGCCTTCCTGGTCGGAGCCGGAGCACTTGGTTCCGCCTTGCTCGGACACAAACCTTTCGAAGAAAATGGCCTGAAAATCGTCGCCGGTTTCGATGTTGACCCTGCCCGCGTCGGTAAAACAATTCACGGCAAAAAAATTTACCCTTTGTCGGAGCTGAAAGAATTAGCCAGACAAATGGATATAAAAGTGGGAATAATAACCGTTCCATGGCAAGCCGCCCAGGAAGTCGCCGACGTCCTGATCGAAGCCGGGATAAAGGGAATCTGGAATTTTTCCATGCTTAAACTCAAAACGCCTCCCGACGTCGTCTGCCATAACGAAAGTCTCGCCGGCGGCCTGGCGGTCTTCTCAGTCAAACTCCAACAGCAGAATCTGATCTGAGTCCGCATACTGTTTCCCTGATTATGCTCTTTTTACTCACATTTCGGAGTTCCGAAATATAACGTGGACTTAAATATAAATACCTTGATCCCGATTTGATCTTGTTTTTCGCGGTCTGGGATCTTCAAGCAATGAAATATTCGCAAACCGGTAATCGCAGGAGCAGCCTGCTCCGCGACAAAGACGTCCGCCGGGCTGAGTTACTTGGCCATACTGAGCGCAAAGGTCGCGGTGCGAGGCCGCACTCGCGACTACTTGTCAGCAAAAGATC
>JBAYCO010000457.1:0-3667 GCA_041668685.1 Victivallaceae bacterium
GAAAGCACGAATCCGAACCTTCTGTTGCAGGAACTCCTGTTTGCCAGTTTGTCCGCGATGGCAACGCAAGTATCCATATCCCATGTGCGGGGCATATCTACTCCGGCATCTTTCGTAATTTTTTTATTATAAACCACAAAAACCGGAGAAAAAAAGAGCGGTACGGCGTAGAGTTCGTTTCTGGAACAACCCGGCAGGAGCAAACCGGGACAGGCATCGGCAAGGTAAGAAGAAGCGTCGGCAATACTTTCAGCGATCCCCGCATGGATGAAATTGTAAACATTTGACGTTTCAAATATTATAATATCGGGGGCATAATCCGAAATTACTTCATTCATGTCAGTCGCCTGATTGATATTCTTCCAGGAAATTTTTACGTTTCTATGTTCCTGCTCGAAATCGGCTATCACTTCAGGGATAAAACGCTTGGTATCCGGATCCATTACCGCTATTTTCAGAAAAGTCTTCATGGCGTCGAGTTTTTCACGGTTTTTGACGAAAACCCCTTTCCCTGGTCGAGAAAAAAGAATGTCGTCCTGTTTCAGCTTTTTCAACGCTTTTTGAACAGTCTGGTCGGAAACTCCATAAGTTTCGCATAATTTGGGGATTGATTCCAACTGCGCTCCGTTCGGCATGCCTTTAAAATAAATATTGGCAACGATATTATCGATTATTTCAAGATGTGACATCATATTTTCAGCTTATCCAATTATTAACTTTAGTGCTACTTTAGTAGTATAAATGGAAACATTGGTTTTGTCAAGGCCAAATGCCGGAAAACCGGCTAAAATTTTTTGAATTTTATTGTGTACCCCCAGTCAGGTGCATAGAAAAGTAGATTTGGGGAAGCGTAAAGGAATCAGGGGGATAAATATCACCTCGTTATTATCCTTGCCCGACAATATCATAATCTTATGGAATTCGTTATTTTGACAAAATCATTTTTTTATTTTGAATTTGTGTCGTAACTCGTAACACGTAAAAAATTCCGGCATAGCCGGTTAAGTTCACAATATACAATAAATTAGCTCAATTACCAGTTTCTTTGTATTAAAAAAGCTAGAGGATAACTGCGTTCGCCGTTTATGATGTGAGCAAAATGTATCCGGTCACCGGGCTTGGTTGAGGGAAAAGGATGGATGGATAATTACGTGTTTGTAGTACCGCTTTTAAGCGGAATTTCCCACAAGGACAACGGTTCCGCCTGAAGGCGGGACTACGAACGCGCGATAATTCCAAAACACGGAATTCGAAATACCCTTCCCCCTCCTCAAAAAAGAGCCGTTGCCGGGCCTGACCGATTACCCGATCCCAACTATGTCACAGAGCAAAACCGGAAGAATGTTTCGGTCTGGATTTACAACGGAGCCATCAATCCTTTTATTCCGTAAATAGACCGGCTGGGAGTCGGTTATATGATGTGGTTGTGGGGAGTTCAAGGCCAGGAAAATTTTACTTACCAGCTTTATTATTACCACCGCAATCCATATAATCCCCTTGACGACATAGTTCCCATGTACGGCCATACTTTTCCGGGAGTCGACGGCCCGATCCCGACAATGACCTGGGAGGCTATAAGGGAAGGTATCGATGACCTCCGCTATATAAAAACCCTGGAACAATATATTGCTTCAGCGAAAAAAAGCGGCAATCCCCAGGCATTGAAAACCGCCGTGGAAGCAGAACTGTTTTTGAAAAAGCTTAAGACCAAAGTCGGCCTTATCGACTGGAACAATTGTAACCGGGAGCTGAAACTATTCAAGTCGCAATTATTACCCGGAATAGCTTTTTACGATTCTCAACGCCGGAAAATCGCTGATTTCATTATTGCGCTTCATCAACTGCGGCATAAAAACTGATAATATAATCTTGCACATAACCACGGGCGGCAAGCCCGTGGTTATGTCAAGCAGGCCGGCTTTCGATGAAAGCGGCAAAGAGCAACATTTCTCATCGATACGCGATGCTACTAACCCTTTTATTCATATTCGACGGTTTTGACTTTTTCCCAGCCGCTTTCTTTTTTGTAATAGAGCTCGCCGCCGTCCACGGCAAACCTGCCTGCGGCAAAGTCATTGACGACCTGCGGAAAAACAATCCAGTCGCCCGCCTCCTTTAAACGCTCCTGGTTGGCGGCGGCAATCCTGCCCAAATCGTCATTCCAGCCGCCGGCAGGTTTACGTGCCGGACGCTGGTTGTACTGCGCCAAAAGTTCTTCACAGGTTTTTCCTTGTAAATCCAATACCATTTGCGGCGATACCCCCAGAACCGGGCCGCTGTCCATCTCTCCCCCCTGCCCCGTGTAAGGCTGAGCGATAATGACGCTGCTGCGGATTGTTTTGAAACCGTTAATAATGGCAAGTTCAGTAGGAACCGCATGCAGGCCGACCAGCAGACGGCGGCCGTTGCGTTCCACGGTAAGGTCGCCGGGGTGGACGTTCAAACACGGGAAATCCCCGGTGATATTGGACAGCGGGACAAATCCCGCGAGAATACCGAAATCAATCTCATAAGGGGCTATTTTTTGCCGCAAAGCGGCAGTCCAGAGTTCACGAACACGGCGGCCATTTTCAGTGGCCAGCGATACTTTCCGCTCACCATGCTGACGATAAAATTCCCTGATGCTCAATTCCACCAGCGGCAGCTCGTATTTTGCGGCGATTTCAGCCGCGCGGCTTTTTTCCGGAGCGTCGGTTATAATTGCGGCAGGCCGCCAGGGCATATCAGTTTTTTTTCGGTATTCAAGTACTTTTTCGGCGTTGGAGCCGCTGCCGCTCAAGAAAACTGCTCCGCGCGGCAGTTCGCCTTTATCCGCATATCCCAGAAGATTTTTCAGCACATTATTCCTTTTTTTAACCGATCGTATATAAAACAAATGTATAATCTTAATCCGTTTACAGGCTTTCGCAAGCAATAATTTAAAAAAATCCTTTCTTACTTGATTTTTTTGTTTGCGCTATGTCAAAAAGCAGTCTATCTTATAGCTGTTTACTTCGGCATATGTTTAATTGAAACTTTTTATATACAAGAGAGGATACTTATGAACGGCATTTTCAAAAAAGTTTTTATCGCCGCGGCGCTTTTTTTCACCCTGAATTGTGCTTTTGCGGATTTCTGGGAGTCCGTAACTCCATACGGGGGCCCCAGAAACGACGTTATCACTTTGATCGTTACCGCCAATTACAAACACCCCCTGATTATCGCGCAATTGATACAGAATGAAACCAAACAGCCGTATCTTCTGTTACCTTCCGCCAATACCACAGGCATATTTTTCAACCCTCCGCCGAAAAGATCCATGGCGGCCCTCGAAATACGCGAATCCAATCTTTCCAGATTCATCCGCTTCCTTAACCCGAAACAGATCGTGATCCTGGGCGATGAACGTTATGTCCCTGAAAAATATCGCAAAATGATCGATAAAAACATCCCGGTAATATGCGTCAGCGGAAATGACTGGCAGCGCATTGCCGACAGCCTGTCAATTCTGCTCTACGCCCATAATCTTGGTGATGATTACAAAGATATTTGCGGACAGCTCAAGCGCGGTTTGTATAAACCAACCAAACCGGACTCGAAAACCACTCCTGAGACCCTGGTTGCCGAAGAGCTTGTTGTCGAGGAAAAACAGCCGGCCCCAAAAAAGGAAGATGCGAAAGCTGATGTC
>JBAYCO010000458.1:0-3654 GCA_041668685.1 Victivallaceae bacterium
AATTTATTTTTCGCGTGATATTTGAAAATATCTTGCGAACTATAGACAAATCGGCATTATAGTTTAAATAAAAAGGAAGAGAGCGTTATGAAATTTTTACCCTATGTCTTTTTAGGCTGCGCGATATCCCTGAATCTCTGCGCGGACGTGGCTAAACCGAAATCTTCGAATCCGGGCGGCGCTTTGCCGGCTGTCTGGAGTTCGACTACTGCTCAGGAACGCCTTAAGGCGCTCCGGGTGGCCCAGCTTGACGCTTACCGGGCTCTGGCCGCCAGGGTTTACGGTTTCCAGTTTGCCGCCGGGACTATTGTTTATGATTACGCCTTGAAGTCGGATACTATTCATTCGCGGCTGGAAACGGTGTTGAAAGGCGCCGCCGAAATGGAAGAGCCCGAATACACTGATAAAGGCATGGTTATGGTCGTATACGGGCTGAAGCTGGAAAAAATCTTTGACGTTCTGAAAATTGACAGATCCTTTAATTCACTTCTCATTAATAAACAGATTCAGCATCAGGGAAAGATCATTGAAGCGCTCGGTTGCGGAGCCTTGCCCGGCAGCATGGGCTTGAAGATGCTGCATGCCAAACGCGCCGCCGAACTTGACGCCTACCGCCTTCTGGCGGAACGTCTGGTCGGCGTTAAGATCAACAGTGAAACCAGCGTCGCCGGCCTGTGTCTGAAAAACGATAAGGTCGAAGCCTCTCTTGCGGCTTTCTTAAAGGGTTTGAAGCCCGTCGGGGTCAGCTATCAGGACGACGGCGCATGTTCGGTCACGGTGCAGTTGAAGATCCGGGAAGTGGTTGAGACTATTGAAAATCTTATCCGGGTTTATAATTCGGGGAACGCTGATAAAATCACGGATATAAGAATAACGACGAACGACAAAATTTTCAAAGCTACCGGGCATGGCGCTCCAAGAGATGACAGTACTGTTGTTTCGTTAAGTTCCGGCAGTACAGCACAGACAATTCTGCATAAGATAATTAAAAAAGAAATCGTGGTCGAATAAACTTTAATGCAGGGAGCCGTTTGAATGTTTGGGTCTTTCAAAACACTGTGGTTTGCTCTGATGTTGAGCTTGTGCCTGACTGTAAGCGCCGATGTCCAGGTGACGGTGACAGGGCAGGCGGCGGGAAGCGGGAAAATCGTAAAACAGCAGGCTCTGGCCGACGCTTTGCGTAAAGCTGTTCAGAAAGGGGCCGGGGTCAATATTGTTTCGAGCGCCCAAGCGACGGATTACGTACTTGATTTCGACCGCGTTTTTTCTCGCGCTTTCGGTTATGTGAAAACCTTCGAAATACTTTCCAGCGGCTACGATAAAGCCGGTCTGTTCAATGTCAAGATCAACGCCACGGTCGGCAAGGAAAATCCCGCGCTTGACGATTACCTGTCCATGCGCCAGATAATCGCGATGAAGGGTTCTCCGCGCCTGCTGATCAGGGTCGCGGGTGAAATTACCGGTATCGGGAACGCTGAAAAACTTATTGACGGGCAACTGCGGGAAATCGCGCTCAAATGCGGTTTCCAGACGATTAAATTATCGCAGTTGAACGAAGCGGAGGCGAAACGCCTCAAACGGGATATGCTCTCGAATAAAAGCGGTTCCGCGGCTTATCGTATGAGCGGAGTCAGGGAAGATTATGATTTTGTCATTGACGCCGAAGTTTCCGGGGCCTGTAACGGTGAAGCGGAACTTTACGGCGTTACTACCCGGCGTTTTTCGCTGGGAGCCGATCTCAGCGCGACTTATCCGGGCGGCAACGCAATCGCCCAGGTGACGATTCCCAGTTGTGAAACGGATATAGCCCGGATTACAGATGAAACCCAGGCCGCCCGTTCCGCCCTCCAGAAAATCCTTGGCGGGGACAGCGGCAAAAACTTTCGTTCTTTGTTGATGCGGGTACTCGCGTCCTGGATATCTGAATTTGACTCCGGCGCGAAAATAACCATTGAGTTTCCCGGCGTCAGTCATGAACTTTTTACAAAAATTGTTGACGGCCTCAGGCAAGCCAAGGGCGTCAACGCGGTTTATATCCGGGAATTCAACGATCAGTTCAAGTCCATTATTGAAGTCGAAAGCAATCTGTCCGCCTATGATTTAGGCAGCCTGACTTCCTCCCTGTCCGGCGGACGATTGGCCGCCGCGCATTCAGGCAGTGATTTTATTCAAATGGCCGGAACTGGAAGCTTTTCCGTAACCGACATGATCGTCCTCATTGCCGGCGTGGCGGCTGGAATTATCCTGCTGACCCTGATAATCGGCAATCTAAAAACCCGCAAATCCTAATACGTGGGACGTGGGGTGTGGGACGTGAACTGTTAACTTTATTTTGATAAAATCGGAAAAAGTGTAGCCGCACCTGTCCCCAGGGGCGCAGTTACGGGAAGCACGGCCAGGGACAGCCGTGGCTGCATCTGAGATACGAACAAAGGTCTAAAACCCGTAACTCACATCCCACGGTCCACGGCCTACGGCCCACGTTAATTAAGAATCAGCCAATTTTTCTTTGGTGGACCACAATCCAGCCGACGGGGTACTGATGAAATATACTTCCTCGCCGTCCGGCATGGTGTTGAAGCCGTTTTTCATTTTTTCCGGATTGTAACGGGCAATAGTTTCGTTGTAATCGGCGTAATTGAAATTAACGCCTTCAACTTCCGCTTTCGTCAGTTTGCCGGGGGCGTAAGTGATCTTGAAACGGCCTTCGGATGAACCGTGGATCAAATGCGCCGTGCCATGCGTCAAATCCTGGAGAATGGGTTCGGTTTTCCAAAGTTTCATTACCTTTTCAGTACCGCTGTAACCGTATTTGCGGATAAGTTCATCCACCTCCGGCTGTTCCCCGAAACGTTCCAGTCCGGGAGCGATGATCAGCAGTTCGCCGCCGTCGGCCATGGCCATGCGGGTGCGGTAAATTGCTTTGTTGGCGACCCAGGTGCTGTAGAATTCATCACCCTGCATTACCGCGACAACCTTCTTCAAGGGCGGAACGATGGTGATGTTCTGTTTCCGTGAAGCCTTGGCGGCCTGGAGGTAAGTATCCAGATCGTCGCCGACATAGACCCCGGTATGTCCGAGTTTGCCGTCTTCGTCATAGGCCATTACCACCTGGAAGAACATATCCGGCAAATCGCTGAGATAATCGGCCTGCGCCCGGTTGTAACAGGCGCGAAGCGGAGTGATCAACTGACCGAGGTTGTTTTCGATACCGCAGCAGGCGGCCATCATGTGAGAGGCGCAAATCATTTCCTTGCCGCCGAGCCCGATGAAATAGTTTTTATTGTGGTTGGCGAATCCCAGGACTTCGTGCGGAACGACGTGTCCGACGTTTATGATCAGGTCCCAGTTTTCTTCAAGCAGCATTTTATTCAGTGACACCGGTATTGCCCAGTCGGCTTTGCCGTTGGATACTTCCTTGACCATTTCTGCTGAAACTTCACCGATTACTTTTGAACCGCCGCGCCAGTCGTGCGCATGAATTTTTTCTTCGGGGACACTGCCGAACATCCACTTGTTCTGTTCGGGAGTATGGGGTACGTGCTGACCCAAAGTCGGAATTAAATGCACGTCGGCATACTGGGAGAATATCTTGTAAAATTCTTCCGTGATCCAGCCGGCTCCGCTGTGGGCGCGGGTAATGTCCGGCGGCAA
>JBAYCO010000459.1:0-3651 GCA_041668685.1 Victivallaceae bacterium
CTGCTCCGCGACAAAGACGTCCGCCGGGCTGAGTTACTTGGCCATACTGAGCGCAAAGGTCGCGGTGCGAGGCCGCACTCGCGACTTGTCAGCAAAAGATCAAATGGAAAACCGGAAAGTTAACGGCCCTGAACTGACCGGAACGAACCCCGAAATGTGAGTACTTAATAATCCATATTTTCAGCCTCGAGAAAAAATTGAGGCGTTAGCGTTACATCCGTCATTTTTAAATTTTCTCTTTTTACGGCTTTGTCAATCCGTAAGACAGTTGTATATTTTTATATGAAAAACTCACTTTCACATTTGCCTAAACATAAGAGGGAGGAACTGGCAAGAGCCGTTTCCGTTATTCGCGACATGTGCGACGACGTGGAAATGATCATTCTTTTCGGTTCGCATGCGCGCGGAAATTACAAAGACGAAGAAGATTTAGCCCCCGACCGCAAATCCGGCGCGGTTTCCGATTATGATATTCTGGTGGTCTGCCGGCTTAATGCGACCTCTATTCACTACAGTCTCTGGCGCAGCATATCCGAACACTGCAACGGCCTCAGTACGCTTATGCCTTTCCGGCTTATCGTACATGACATTAAGTTCATCAAAAGGCGGCTCAAGGAAAGGCATTTCTTTTACAGCGACATTGTCAAAGAGGGCTGTCTGCTCTATGATTCCGGTAAATATAAACTGAATGTCGGCAAAGAGCTCACCCCCGAACAGCAGATCGAAATAGCGAAAGAACATTTCGAGCACTGGTTTGAAAGAGCAAAGGGTTTTCTAAAGGGATTTAATTTTTATTTTGGCGAAAAAGATTATAAAGAAGCCGCTTTTTTACTTCATCAAACAGCCGAATCTGCTTATAATGCTCTTGAACTGGTATTTACCAATTACGTTCCCAAGGGGCATTTTTTAGGTTCCTCGGACCGGCGAATCCGCGAAGTTCTTCCTGATCTGGAAGTAATTTTCCCCTGCAAAACAGAAACCGAGAAAGAGCGTTTCGACGTATTTGAATACGCCTATATCGGAGCCCGTTACGACAAGGATTTCAAAATCTCGAAGAAAGACCTGGAATATTTTGCCGGACGGGTGAAATTATTGCTCGAAATAACTGAAAAACGTTGTAAAGAAAAAATTAAAACTTTTGCGACCTGTTCGTAGTACCGCTTTTAAGCGGAATCCCCCGGCCGGCAAAGGTTGAAGATGCCGCCTGAAGGCGGGACTACAAACACGATATGACGACAATTTATTTTCCGTAATCTATATCTTTGATCTGCAGTTCCGGCGCCGGCAACTCCTTTCCCGCTAAAAAATCCTTAACCAACAACTTCGCCTGTTCGAAATTTCCCTCCGGCACCCAATGAATAACGTGCCCTTCCCTCTCCAGTTTGCGAAACCAGATATCCTGACGTTTGGCAAACTGCCGGATCTTTATCAGCAGTTTTTCACGCATTTCCTCATAATTTGTTTTGCCCTGTAAATATTCCGCCACATAACGGTATTCCAGGCCGAGGAAGTCCAAACGTTCCCATGATACGCCCTGCTTATGGAGTCTTTCTATTTCCTCAACCATACCGCCTTTTAGTCTCGCGTCAAGCCGGGACTCAATCCGCTCGTGAACCGTTTTACGGGGAAAATACGCCCCGATAACCAGCGAATCCAGTTTCAAAGGCGGAATATCCGGAGTCCGGGCTGGAGCTTCGGCTTTTTCCAGCGCCCGCAAAAGCCGCGTCCGGTTATTATGGTCTTTCAAGCGCGCAAAAAGTTCCGGGGCGCGTTCTTCCAGCAACGCGTTCAATTCCTCCACGCTTTTTGAGTCCAGTTCGCGGCGTTTCGCCTCGTCCGGCGGCGCGCCCGGCAGACTGAAACCTGACAGCAGGGCGTTCAGGTACAACGCAGTACCGCCGCAGAGGATCGGCAGGCGTTTTGCCGCGCTGATTTTCTTCACCGCCAGCCGGGCGTCGCGGCAGAATTCCATCAGGTTGTAGGCGTAACAGGGATCGGCGATATCAATCAGGTGATACGGCACCAGACGTCCGTCGATATTATATTCGTCGAGGTCTTTTCCCGTACCTATGTCCATACCCCGGTAAACCTGCCGGGAATCAACACTGATGATTTCCCCGCCGAAACAATCCGCCAGCCTGACCGCCAAAGCGGTTTTCCCGGTAGCCGTGGGCCCGGTTACGACAATTATTTTTACCGATTCATCCATATTTTTTCATCTTGCCGGTTTCAAATTCGAATAACGGCGTTATATTAACACGTTTGATTTTGATAACATAACTCATTATTAGTGTTTTTATATGCCTAAACAACGAACTTTCGAAAAATCTGCAACCCTGTCGGGGATCGCGCTTCATACCGGGGCGCGCGCCACACTGAAAGTATCTCCGGCGGAAGCCAATTCCGGAATAACCTTCCGGCGCGTCGACCTGCCCGGCTGTCCAGAAGTAAAAGCCCTGGCGCCCAATGTCGTCGACGCCCAGCGCGGCACGACCATAGGAAACGCTAATGCCGTCGTTTACACCATCGAACATATTATGTCGGCCCTGCACGCAAACGCCATCAACAACGCTGTAATCGACATGGACGGGCCGGAACCACCAATTGAAGACGGCAGCGCCCTGGCCTTTCTGAAACTGGTTCAGGAAGCGGGCAGCGTCGAACAGAACGCCGAAGCCGAAATTTGGACGGTTAAAAAACCCGTACATATTGACGAAAAAGGAACTCAACTGGTAATCCTGCCGGGCGATGAACTTAAAATTTCCTGCGTGACCTCATTCAAAGGAGCCCCGGTTGAAACCCAGTATCTGGAGATCGTCGTTACTCCTGAGTCTTTCCGGGACGAGATATGCTCCGCGAGAACTTTCGTCAACTATCAGGATCTCAAACAGTTGATGGCAATAGGACTGGTAAAAGGAGGCAGTCTGGACAACGCCGCAATTATTCACGACGGAGCGATAGTATGTAAGGATAAATTGAGGTTTCCGGATGAAATTGTCCGACACAAGATTCTTGACCTGATCGGAGATATCTATTTGTGCGGACGGCGCGTAAAAGCAAATATCATAGCTATCAGGCCGGGACATTATTTCAATGTCCAGCTGGCCGCGGCAATGTTAAAACAAATATAAAAAATTATCGAGGGTATAATTATGGGCAGCATTCTCAGTTTACAAAAAATCAAATCGATTCTTCCGCAGCGTCATCCGATGCTGATGCTGGACCGCGCGGAAAAAGAAAGCGAAACCAAATACGTCGGCATGAAAAACCTGACTATCAATGAAAGCTTCTTCGCCGGACATTTCCCCGGACACCCGATTATGCCGGGAGTTCTCCAGCTTGAAGCCATGAAACAGCTCGCCCAGATCGCCGTGACCGACAAACTCAACCCGTCCGGCGAAAACGATATTTACATACGGGTTCTCGAAAGAGTCAAATTCCGTAAGCCCAACCATCCCGGCGACCGCATAAAAATAGAAATCGAAGTTACTGAAATTAAAGACGGTGAAGCTGTCATTGCCGCAAAAACCTCCAATAATTCCGGTCTCACCTGCCAGGCCGATATAACTTTAGCGGTGCGCCCTAAACTGCACCCGGAAAACATGCCGCAAATGTATAACGATGTGGATAAAACCCCGGAGATGAAAGATA
>JBAYCO010000460.1:0-3649 GCA_041668685.1 Victivallaceae bacterium
CAAAAACTAAAAATTTATAAGGCAGACAATTTCGGCAGAATTACCGCGGAAACGGAAATCCCTGTATCCGGGCCTGAAACCGCCTTCAGCCTGAAAGCTCCTCCCGCAATAAGCATCGTTCAATATATCCGGGCGGAACTGATACAGGACAACAACGCTGTTACGGCTCGCACAGAAAAAATATTTTCCATATCCGATTTTTATGCGCCGGAAGATGAAATCCGCCTGATTATATGGGCCCAGGTTCCTGAATCTTATCTGACTTTGGCGCAATTAAAATATTTTTACGAAGCCGGTATCGACAGCCAGTATGTCAATTTTACCGAATGGGTGCCTATGGCAAACCTCTGGCACGTCCCCTATGCCACCAGGATCGTCGATAGTAAAACCAATTCATACATCGGCGCAACCAGGAAAAAAGACGACCTGATAAGAGACCCATGCCTGACCGCCCCTGAATATTTAAAAAAAATGAGGCGCAAACTAACCGACGGAAGCAAAAAGCTGAGCCGTTTTTCAGTACGGGATTATTCATTGGGAGACGAGGATAATTTTGTCGAAGGCCACTTTGATATATGCTTTTCGCCCACCTGTAATGCCGCGTTCAAACGTTTCGTGGAAAAAACTTACGGCAACATTGAAAAACTTAATAAAGAATATGGAACCGCTTACGGCTCGTTTCAGGAAGTTGATCCGGTTTCGCTGGAAAAGGCCAGAAAGACCGGAGATATAGCCCGCTGGGTTGACCACCGTCTGCACATGGAAGAAGTCTGGGCAGGCTTTTTCGCATCCATGCGCGACTGCATACAAAAAGTTGTTCCCGGCGCCAGAACCGGTTACGAGGGAAGCGACCACGAACCTTCAACCTGGAAAGCCGATGACTACTGGAAACTGGCCCATGCCATGGATTTAAACAGTATTTATTTCTTCCCCTTCGCGTGCGCCGCAGTAAAAAGTTTTTTGCCGAAGCGCGCGATGTTCGGAAGCGGCTGGACCGGCGGCTACAATGAATGCCGCAGCGCTGCCTGGATGGAATATTACATGTGGATGAGTCTGTTCAAGGGCGCCAATTCCTATTGGATATGGCATGGTTCTCCGGCAACAGGTTCCGTAACCGCGCCCGATTTTTCCTTTTACCCGTTTTTCAAATCAGGGCTGAAAACAACAAAGGAAATAAAAACAGGAATCGGAAAATCCCTGAACCAGGCAAAACGGCAAACCGATTTGACTTTTTTATATTCACCGTCTTCGATTCATTGCAGCACTTTTCTCGGAGAACCGCTGGGCCCGTTTGCGGATATTCTCGAAAACTATACTCAATTGTTTATCGATTCGGGATTTCAGCCGGGAGTTATATCATACGCCCAAGCCCGCAACGGCGAACTTAACGCCTGTCCGCCGCCGCTGCTTATCCTTCCTTATTGCCAGGCATTAGCTCCCGCGGCGGTACTGGAAATAAAAAAATATGTTGAAAACGGCGGTCTGCTCATAGCCGACGTTAAACCCGCGATAAGGGATGAACACGGCAAACTTCTGGCGCAGGGCGCATTGGATGAAATTTTCGGGGTAAAAACTGATTCCCGTGATAATTTCAAAAAAGGGAAAATTGAAATCCAGAACAAGCAACTCCCGTCAACTGCGGCAATCCCCCCGGTATGCTATGACTCGTCCTTGACGGTCACAACCGGAAATCCGGCAGGAAAAATAAACGGTAAGCCGGTAATCATTTGCAACCGTTACGGCAAAGGACGGGCTATTATGCTCAACTTCATTCCGCCCGAATATTATCAGGGAGGGAAAATGGAAACGTCCAGTTCCGGGGATTTTGCCTCATGGCAAAAAAAAGCGGCATTCAGAAATTTGTTAACAGCATTGCTGGCTGGAGAAAAAATTATTCCGCCAATCGCTGTAAAACCAGAAATCCCCCAACTGGAAATAAGCAGGTTCAAGGATCAGGAAATTGAATATGCGGGAATACTCCAAGGTCTTCCTAAAGCCTCTATTAATTATGCCGTCGGACTGGCGGATATTCCTCCGGCAAAACCGATTGAAATATCGTTTCCCCGCCAAGCCCATATTTACGATGTCAGGAAGAAAAAATATCTCGGCCTGAACCGGAAGATAAAAACCGCAATCACCGCCGGTAAAGCCATGCTGTTTGCTTTGCTGCCGTATAAAATCGATACGTTGAAAGTATATTTACCGCAAACGGAGATAAAGCAGGGAGGAACATTTAATTACCGGGTTTCCCTTGCCGCAACAGGCAATCATGAACTTGGCAGCCATATAGTTCATATAAGGGTCTTTGACCCGGCGGGGAAAGAGATACCGTATTATTCGTCCAACCTGAACTTAAACAATGGAAAGGCGGAAGGGAAACTGAACTTCGCCCTTAACGCGAAACCCGGCGCTTATAAAATCGAAATGGAAGAAATTGTGAGCGGACTCAAACAGATAATTGAATTCAAAGTTGCAAAACAGTAAACCTCAGAGGACAGCAAAATGAACAGAACAGTTTTTAGAATAATGCTTATGCTGCTGATATGCGGCTTTTGTCACCCGGCCTTTTCCGCGGAAAAAAAATGTTATCCCTGCTATATGATTTCCTCGCCGGTAAAGATTGACGGTCAGTTGGATGAAAGCGCCTGGCGCTCTTTACCGGAAACCGCCGGTTTTCATATCCTGCACCGCCAAAAATACGCCGAATTCAAACAGACGTTTTTCAAAGCGGGCTGGAACCGGAAAAACCTTTATCTAGGCGTCAAATGCATCGAACCGGATATTTCCCAGGTAAAAGTCAGCAAAAAAGACGGGGATTCCCGTATTTGCCTTGAAGACAGTATCGAACTTTTTCTTTTTCCGAAAACCCTGCAGAAATATTTTCAGTTTATGGTAAATATTCAGGGAAAAAGGTGGAACGGCATTGGAGCCGGCAGCAAAGTTTATCCTCTCTGGAATTGGAAAGCCGCATGTTTCCGGGGAAAAGGTTTCTGGTCTCTCGAAGTTGAAATACCTTTTTCCGTTTTAGTCCGGACACCTGCAGACAAAGAAAAATGGGATTTCAATGTTACCCGCAATACCACGGTCTCCGGCATCGGCAGTAATCGTTACACCACTTGGGCAAGACTTAAAAGCGGCGGTTTCCATGATTATAAAAACTTTGCCCTTATTCAATTCATAAACCGGCCTCTTACAATGGAGAATTCTCTCAAAATCGAAGAGTCCTTATCGCCTGACTTCAACTCCCAAACTAAAGCAGAGATTAAAAAACTGCTGACGGAAATTCAGGGAAAAGAGTCTCTGCTTAAAAGCGCCGGAGAAAAAACCGCCTTTAACTGCATTATACTTGAAGCTCAGAAAAAACCCGCAGACAATAAGGCAGCCCCTTCAGAATTATATTTTGTTCTATCAAAGCTCAGGCAGCTTCAAAAGAAACTTACGGCATTGGAAATGCAGTTTTTACTGGACAATTGAAATTAACGGCAGAAGTAAAAAAACGGGTTCAAAGAACCCGGCATTGAAAAAGCTCCCCATAGGGGAGCAGGAGACGTTAATGGAATTCCAGAGTTTAACTCTCATGCAACGTTCCCCACGCCCCTGGAAACAGGGGGCGGCTACACTTGTTTCCTCAACATGCAGAATTTCCCGG
>JBAYCO010000461.1:0-3648 GCA_041668685.1 Victivallaceae bacterium
CCAGGAGCGTGGCTGTTTTCCGGATTCTCCAGCTTACAAACTTTTCGCCGGATGAACCGAGTGTATCTACCGGTCCTGAAACCAAATTAAAATAAGGGTCTTCTCCAATATTTAAAAATGTGGTGGCTTGATAGTGAAACGGAATAAAAGCGGCTTTGGCGGTTCTAATCCCCGCCTTGATTACTTTTCGGTCAGTACCGCCCCGAAAAATTTCAACTTTCGGGGCGTCGTTTTCAAGTTTCAGGAGAGAAAGCAACTTATCCCGATCTATATTCTGAGGGCTTTCAGTGATGACAACCGCGCTTTCCCGCATTATCCGGTCAACCGACAGTGCCGCGACTTCAATGCTCAATCGTTCCAGTTCATTGACGTCAACATTTTTCCCTGCTTGTAAACGCGCCAGATTCCGCTGAAGTTTACTTTTAATTAGCTCAAGCAGCTTCAGAATAGAGGGCTGGTAAAACTCATGATTTTTTACTTCAAGTTCATGTTTACAGTAGTCACCGATCACTTTAGCTTCGGTATACGCTTCCGTCAAGTAATTTTCAAGAACAGCTTTTTCACTCATAATTATTTTTCCGCTCTGGAATGGCAGTGTCATTTCGGCATTTCCCTTCACCAGCGTCAGCTTTTTGCCGGAAAACAGTTCGGCAAGCGGAGGCTTGAGATTTTTTACCGGAACGGTGATGTTTATCGTTTTATCGGAGGCGTTGGCAATCACAATACAGTTTTTAAAAGCCTGATGAGCGTATTGATCCGTAAGAAATACTTTCGAAACCGGTTTGCCGAGATCGGAAATCCGGTACAGCAGCCTCAGGATATCTCTTCTCGCCAGAAAATTACCGTAATCCCCCAACCAACGGCACGGGGAAACCGACCAGTTTTCAAGTCCCAGCAGTTTGGAATACGCGAACGAAAAAAAGGCGGCTTCTTTATCGGAACAGGAATCCATCAAGTTCGAAAAAGAGAGACGCGGCAGACTTCGTTGAAGAAGAAAAAAATTAGCTTTGTCATTCCTGAAATTTTTCCAATAAATAATCGCGCTTCTCCAGTATTGGCGTCCCATCTCATTTTTATTGCCTGGTACATGTGCAACTGAATAAATAATTCCTTCGATCATGGTTATATCACCCCAGCCTTTCAGATTCGGGCCGAGTCCCGCGTTGATCACGCACATCTTGTCATTGCCAAACGCTTTTATCGTTTTATAAACTTTACGAATCGCGTTTTCATAACATTGTTTATTGCTTTTTTCCGGATTATCATGTTTATGGACGCCAAGTTTTTCCCCGAAGCATTCATAGTTGGACCCGGCATTATCAATAAAAACTCCGCCGCAACCCAGCTCCATAAGTTCCTGAATTCCCTTCAACTGGGCAGCCAACAAACTCTGGTGATTATTGCAGCCTTGGTCAAAACCTGGATGGTAATTAGCGCTATTAAAAGGACGCCGGATTTTTCCATCGCGTTTTATGCAGAACCATTCCGGATGTTGGTTCGTATCAGCATCCACCGCCCGCCAGAAAGGATTGCGCAACAGTACCGGATCGCCGGAAGATTTTACCGCTTTACCTAAATCGATGTAAGGCATTATTTTTATTCCGATCTGATTCGCGGCCGCCAGAAATTCTTTTTCAATCGGGACATGCGTCAACATTTTTATTTTAGCGGATTTGAGTTCTTCTAAAGTCATGGCATTAGCCCCTTCCGGCATATACTGGTTTCCCATTTTTTCGGCGCGCGTTAAGACGGAGCCGGTTAATAATACCGCGAATAATAATCCTTTGCTGATTCTCATGAAAAAATTTCCTTTGGGGTTAAATCGTTTTATCTCTGGGGAGCTTATTCAAAACGTCAAAATAAGGGAGATTATAATTTCAGAATGGTGTCGCTACTCTTGGCCAACTGTGTATTTACCTGTGAAACATGACCATCACCCCACACTACATTTGAATTGCCGTTAGCGGTCATAGGATGCCGTGCGGAGAAATAATATGTCGTAAGAACCCTGTAACCCTTATATGGGGTATCAGCGGTATATTGGACATCAGCAAACATAATCAATTTTGATGCATGTTTCACCTGACTGATTTTTGCTGCAAATATAGTACCTGGAGTATCCCCCCCTAAGTAACAATTCAGACCATACGATGGGTAATTATTTGTGGATCCTCCTTTTTCAATGTCATTCGGCTGTTGTACCGGACAGAAATACACTGAATCCGTCGGATCGACATTGGCCCTGAAAATATCCATTGAAGCACCGCTACCGCCTAAATAAGGATAAAGCAGATTTGTCCAATAATAGTTTGACCGCCCGTTTTCATCTTTACCCGGATATGCGGGAGTAAAGTATCCGGAATAGTCATCTATGTAGTTAAATTCAGCAGTACCTATATTTTTCAAATTATTGGTGCATTTTATGTCTTTTGCTTTTTCTCTTGCTTTACCTAACGCAGGCAACAGCATTGAGGCGAGGATCGCTATGATCGCGATCACAATGAGCAATTCAATAAGTGTAAATTTATTTTTTCCCATTTTACACTACCTCCGTTTTATTTTTTTAAGTTTCATACTGAAAGACGGGTAATTAATTGTGGTTTTATTTTCCTTTGTCTGAGTTTTTTGTCTTTATCGTTAAATATTTCATCCAGTAAACAGATACTTTGATAGCCGATATCCTGAAAATTAGAATGATATGAGTCAATTTCATTCTCTGTTTTTTTCCAATTAAATATAGAAGCTATTGAAATATCTTCGGGTATCTTAATATTATTATCATGCAAAACACTCAGTAACGGAATTTCCAAGTGCGGGTCGGTCAGCAGAATTGCGTCATGTTTTTTTATTTTCAGAAGATTGCTTTTGAAAAAATCCGGCAGAAGGTCAAAAGGCAACTCCATATCTTTATCATGAGTAATAATACTTTCTTTTATTCCCAAAGTCTTTACCGCCTGTCTATATCCTTCCACAATATGAAACTGATGGATATCGTCCCGCATTTCCCAAGTGTCCGCCACCGCGATCTTTTTTTTCCCCTGCCCGTAAAAATACTTGACCGCGTCAATAGCCGCTCCATAGCAATCGACATTGACGAAATTCACATCTTTATTCACTTCATCTGAATGAAGATTTACACAGACAAAAGGAATTTTACGCTTTTTCAGTTCCGCAATTAATTCGTAAGTCGAACGGTTGGGTAAAACGACAATGACGCCGGCAATATGAGACTGAGCGAACTGTTCCCATGAAAAGCTGTGAAACTTATTATGCATTATCTGTATATTCCAGGAATGTTCGTAACAGAATTTTTGAATACCATCGAAAATATGATAATTGACCGGGCTCTGGCTTAAAGTAAGCTCCGCTCCCAATGTCGGCATTATGAGACCGATGGTTTTGTGATTAAGCAGTCTCAAAGCCTCCTGCGATACGAAAGTCCCTTTTTTCCGGCTTCTTTCCAGCAGATTTTCCTGGGAAAGCGATTTGAGCGTCCGCTGAATGGTGACAAGACTTACATTGAAATTCTGCGCGAGCTTGCTCTCAGGCAGCAACTGTTTGCCGACCGGTATATTCCCTTCCAGAATATCCTTGCGGATGATATCGGCAACCTGTTCGTAAATCGGCTTCTCCGGTGTGTCGTAATAA